>NZ_VOYM01000024.1:0-43475 GCF_013420285.1 Acinetobacter sp. YH01019 | reverse complement strand
TGTTCAAATGGCGATTCAGCGTTTAATTGGTTTTGGGAAAAAAGAAGAGTTTAAGGAGATTTTGGCAATTTTAAGAAGGCAGAAGCCTGATAGGATAAGGGTTCTGTGAAATTTGTCGTGTACAGAGATAAATTATAAGAAAACTTTGGCATGTTTAGCTGTAGCAGTATCATTTACCGGTTGTACCACGATTGCCGATTTAGCAGGTGCAGATTCTGCAACTTTAAATCTACAAGCAACACAGTCGTATAATGCGATGTTAAAGGACGCGCAAAGTAAACAAGTATTGGATACGAAGTCTGCAACATATCAAAAAGTAAATCGCGTCTTCCTGAAAATGAAACCTTTCGCTGATCAAATGAACCAGACTGGGCAGGCTTTTGATTGGAAAGTGGCAGTAATTAAATCAAAAGAAATTAATGCCTATGTCGCTCCGGGCGGAAAAGTGGTGTTTTATACTGGTATCGTTGAAACCTTAAAACTGACGGATGATGAAGTTGCAGCCATTATGGGGCATGAGATGGTTCATGCTTTAGAAGAGCATTCAAAAAATAAAATTGGTGCAACTGCATTAACGAATCTTGCTGTCGGTATTGGTGCGCAATACGTTGGAAATGCAGCAGGTGGTTATGGTGCGACCTTATTGGACTTGGGGAGTCAATTTGGCGTTGGACTGCCATATTCACGTAATTTAGAAAGCCGCGCAGACAAAGGCGGTCTCGTGATGATGGCGAAAGCGGGTTATAACCCAGAAGCTGCAATTTCACTTTGGACAAAAATGAACGCGAATGACAATCGTGGTAATGACGCACTGAGCAAGTTTATGTCAACGCATCCAAGTAACAATGACCGGATTGCAGCCATGAAAAAAATGATGCCTGAAGCGCAGCAATATTATAAAAATGCATCGCCAGCAGTGGTACGTCGTTAATTTATTTTGATGATTGTCTAAAGTTTCGAGACTAAAGTTGCATTTTGGTGAGCTATACACGGTATGTGGACTTGCTAAAATGCAAACTTGAAAGAGGAGTGTAGTGCAGGATGCAGAAAAATATTTCCACCACAATTTTTTATTCATTATTGTTTGCGATGGGCGGCGCACCAACCATCGCCATGATGATTATTCGTGGACAAACACAAGATCCACAAGTGATCTATCAAGCACTAATTGGTTTATCTGTCATTATTGCTTGTATTTTGGTGCCTATAGTTTTAATTCAAAATGCTTATCTATTTCTTAAACGTAATGACGTCGTGCTTGAGCAAAAAATTAAGCCCGTGTTACATGTATATTTGGTGTTGAATGTAATTTGCTTGGCGTATTGGTTGATCATTCAGTTTTTGGCTAAATAAAGTTACATAAATACTATTATAAGTCGCTATATCTTCGTTTTCTGCTTCTGACCTTCAGAATATAATGTCACAATTATTTACTTATATTTTAACGGTCTGGAGTAATTTCAGTGAAGAAAATAATTCTAACAAGCTTATGCGTAGCAGGCGTATTGACTGTTTCTGGTTGTGCAACTGTTGCAGATATGGCAGGTGCTGATACTGCGACATTAAATGCTCAGGCAACTCAAAGTTATAACCAAATGGTTACCGACGCACGTTCTAAAAATCAGCTCGATACCTCTTCGAGTACATATAAGCGCATTAATACTGTATTCCAAAAACTGCGTCCTTATGCAGATCAAATGAATCAAACCGGTCAGGCTTTCCAATGGCAACTGGCTGTGATGAAATCAGATCAAGTTAATGCCTTTGTAGCACCAGGAGGTAAAGTGGTGTTCTATACAGGTATTGTAAATAAATTAAACCTGACTGATGCTGAAATTGCAGCAGTTATGGGACATGAGATGGTGCATGCTTTAGAAGAACATGCGAAAAGTAAGTTGGGTGCGCAAGCCTTAACGGATTTAGCGTTAAATATTGGTTTAAGTGCAGCAGGTAATAATGTTGGTCAATTGGGTACAGCTGCTGCGCAGTTGGGTAGTCAAATTGGTGTAGGTTTGCCATATTCACGTTCATTAGAAAGTCGTGCTGACCAAGGTGGTTTAATGTTGATGGCACGTGCAGGTTATAACCCGCAGGCGGCAATTACACTTTGGGAAAAAATGAACAAACTTGAAGGGGCTGGTGGTTCGTCTTTCCTTTCTACTCACCCTTCAAACTCACAACGTATCGAAGCTATGCGTAAAAACTTGCCAGCGGCACAACAACTCTATAACCAACGTAAATAATTGTTTGGTGTAAAAAAAAGCAGGCTTCGGTCTGCCTTTTTTATTTATAAATCGTCTAACATTGAATTGCTTTTTTGAAAGCAATAAAAAGGCAAAGTAAAAACTTTGCCTTTTTGGTGTAGATCTAAAAGATCTTAGTGATGGTGACCACCTGCACCGTGTACGTGACCGTGGTCAAGTTCTTCAGCAGAAGCTTCACGGATTTCAACGATTTCAACTTCGAAAGTTAAATCTTGGCCAGCAAGTGGGAAGTTCGCATCAACGATTACGTTGTCGCCTTCAACAGATTTAACAGTAACGATTTGAACGCCATCATCAGTTTGAGCTTGGAATTGCATGCCCGCTTGGATGTTGTCTACGCCTTGGAACATTTGCGCAGGAACTTCTTGAACTAGGTCTGGGTTGTATTCGCCATAACCTTCAGCAGCAGGTACATTTACAGTGAATTTTTCACCAACTGTTTTACCTTCAAGTGCTTTTTCAAGACCTGGGATGATGTTGCCAGCGCCGTGCAAATACGCTAGTGGTTCACCTTGAGATTGGTCAAGAGTTTCACCCTCAGCATTAGTCAATGTGTAGTGGAAAGAAACCACAGAGTTATTTGCAATAGCAGTCATGTTATTGATCCATTCAATTTTTTAAGGGTTACATCATAAAGTGAAATTGCATTTTTGTAGACTAAATTTATCAAAAAAATGCAATTTTTGGACATTTATAATGCTTTCATCTTAAATAGGGACGATTATTTGAATTTCAATGCAATTTTATTTTTGGTGCAATTTTTCGTGTAACAAAATCTTTAGCTGTCAGCAAACCTGCATGGGTATAACCATAAATCGTCGCTTGATGCATACGATAAAGGGAAACGTACATTGATTTTGCAACAAAGCCTTGTACATTGACTTGACCTAATAATTCACCGACCGCTTTATGTTTACTCAGTGAAACCAACGAACCTTTGTCTGAGAATACAAACATAGGGAGCTGTTCTCCGCGTAAACGTGCCTTTAAGCAGTCTACTAGGAACGATGCTTGCTGACTTGCAACCTGCGCTCTCGGGCCTAATACAGGCTCATCTGCGCGCGGTTGGCAGTGTGCACAATCACCAAAGGCGAAAATATCTGGATGTGCTTTGGTTTGTAAGGTGGCATAAACACTGAGACGGCCCATACGATCTTTTTCAAAGCCATCTAATTTATGAATTACTTCAGGGGTTTTTATACCAGCTGCCCATACTTTGAGTTCAGCATTAATGCTGCTGCCATCATTAAAATAAACTTTTTCAGCATCTACTTTTTCAACACGCTTCGCAGTTAATACTTCAACTTTCATGCGTTCTAGTTGTTGTTTGGCATGCTCAGCCATTTTTTCCGGCAGGGCAGGTAAAATTCTATCTGCACCTTCAATCAGATTAATTTGAACACTTTTCGGATGAATTTTGTTTAAACCATATTTATAAAAATTGTGCTTGGCTTGCACAAGTTCTGCTGACAACTCTACGCCAGTCGCGCCTGCGCCAATAATGGCAATTTTAAGTTCACGTTGAGCATCGCTATTTTGTGCATCTAGATACAGCTGTAGAAGGTCTTGTTGAAAAACTTCAGCTTGTTGCAAGCTGTCGAGGTAATGACAATGTTCATAAACCCCTGGTGTGTTGAAGTCATTTGAAACAGAGCCTACCGCAAGCACAAGTGTGTCATAAGCTAAATCAAGTTGCTCATTTTGGGCTTCGTATTTACCTTGCTGGACTTTACTGAGTTGAATTGTTTTTTTGGATGGATCAACGTTTTCAAGTTTAGCTAAAACAAATTCATAATGATGTTTTGCCGCATGTGCATAGTAGTTAATTTCTTCATCACTAATTGACATCGTTCCTGCTGCAATTTCATGTAGCAGTGGTTTCCAAACATGGGTCAGTTTCATGTCAACCAGTGTTATACGTGCTTTTTTTTTCTTACCGAGTAAGTCGCCTAGTTGTGTGACCAGCTCCAGACCGCCCGCACCACCACCGACAATAACGATATGATGTAACTTGGAATTATCCGCGTTATTCATTGATATACCTATTTATTATTTTAAGAAAAGGAAGATGACAAGAGTATGCCATCTTCTTTTTTAGCTGAATAACGAATTGTCTTACAAGTTACATAATCACATCACTGACCAATTGGGTAGGTTTTCAGTTCAGTAGTTTCATTTGAAAAAATACTGAATAAGCTTTTAATCCACATAAAGAAACGTTCAAAAATATTAGCTTCTTCAATTTGAACATTATCTTCAATATCAAAGGTATTGATTAATTTATTATTTTGATAGACCGAAACAGTGGCTAATTTCATCACTTCAGCAAGTGGCGCAGTGAGTTCCTGTTTGTTCATTTCTACATTCATTTTGGTTTGCGTTTCATGCAGTGGTTCAATAGCTTGAATTTGTCCATTGCCTGTATTGAGCATAATGCGTTGTTGAAGTTGATCAAATGCTTGAAGATCAATGGCATAAGCCTGATCGTATAAAGAGGTGGTGATAAGTTTAGGTTTTTTGGTTTCAACTTTAAACATTTTCAAGGTTGATTTCACTACAGGCAATTCAGCAATCAATTGTTTATCTTTAATCGCAACTTCATTACGTGTGTAGGTATAAGCTAGGTTCATTAAACGATGAGCAACTTCAGCACGTTTAATTCCGCTTTTAGCACCCATGACTACCACAATTAAACGACGCTCTGGTGCTTCTATATTTGCCATAGGTCGATTGGCGGTAAGTGCTAAATTGTAGCCAGCTGCTTTTGTAAAGCCCGTTTTAAGACCATCTACTGAAGGATCTTGTTTGAGTAAAATATTGGTGGCGCGATGAAATCGCTGGTTATAGCTAAAACTTTGTTGTTTTGAATAATAAAGATAATCTGGTGTTTCGGTAACCAGTGCTTGAGCTAAACGCGCAAGATCAGCTGCTGAAGAGTAATGATCAGGCATGGTAATGCCAGCTGGATTTTGAAAGTGTGTATCCTTCATACCTAAAGCTTTTGCTTCTTTGTTCATGCGATCAATAAAGCGAGGAACATCACCTGAAATACGTTCCGCTAAAGTAACGGCTGCATCATTTGCAGACATAACCACTAAACCAGCAAGCAACTGATCTACAGATATTTGCTCACCTTGTTTAAGGTACATTTGCGATTCATCCCATTGCACGATTTGTACCACAGGCGTTGCGGTTAAAATTTCATCTTTACGTAGATGGCCAGCTTGAATTTCTTTTAATGCGATATAACCCACCATCATTTTGGTTAGGGATGCTGGTGCACGTTGCACATGACTATTATGCTCCGCAATCACTTGGCCAGATTGAGGGTCTAAAATGGTCCAAGCTTCTGCTTCGACAGTTTCAGGCATAACATTTAATAGGGTGGCATTTGCTATCGTGGAGCATAGAAAACTAAGCAACGCGATGAGGTAGATCACGGGTTTCAATGAGGTTCCTTAACCAACCATTCCGTTGGTGGTAAAACGAAAAAATTTTTAGGCATGCTATGCCTTTTTTTTTCTGCTGACTAGTCAAAATTGTAGACAATTGCGACAGTTCCGCATTCAGTTGTAAAAAATGTTAAGCTAATTGATAAGTTATCTTTCAATTATTTTATATTGCCCATGATGTTGCATTATCAAATCGAATTCGACGATTATCGTCAGCATTTAGTCCATGTGACTGCGCGTTTTCTAGCGAACCCTACGCAAGTGCTTTCTTTGCCTACTTGGATACCGGGAAGCTACCTGATTCGCGAATTTTCAAAGCATATTGAAGCTGTTCGTGCTTATGATGAAGATGGTCGATTATTACAAATTGAAAAATTTGAAAAGAATAAATGGCGCTTATTTAATACCGACCATGAGCTAATTACAGTTGAATACGATGTATATGCTTATGACTTGTCTGTACGTGGTGCTTATGTTGATCAAACACGTTTGTATGTCAATCCAGCATGTGCATGTTTAGGTCTGGATGGGCAGGAAAATACGCCTATTGAAGTCGAAGTATTTTTACCTCCAGAACTTAAACATTTCCAATTGGCAACTGGTCTAAAATCGAAGAGCTTTGTAAAAGGTCGCTATACTTTATATGCGGACAATTATGCTCAATTAATTGATGCACCTTTTGAATTAGCAGAACAAACGCGTTTTAGCTTTGAAGCTAGCGGTATTCCGCATGAGTTTGTGGTATCTGGTCAGCATGCAATGAATGCTGAGCGTATGCAGCAAGACATTGAAAAAATCTGTACTACAGAAATTAGCATGTTTGGTTCAGCACCATTCAAAGACTATACCTTTATGACCATGGCGACAGGCAATAGCTATGGTGGGCTTGAGCATCCAAATAGCACAAGTTTGATTAGTCCGCGTGATGACTTGCCTAAAGCAGATGAACCTGTTGAGCCATCTGCAGATTATCAACGTTTCCTAGGTTTATGCAGTCATGAATACTTCCATTCATGGTTGGTAAAATTTATTCGTCCAGAAAATTTTGTGAATTATGATCTTAACAAGGAAAGTTATACGTCTTTGTTATGGATCTTTGAAGGATTTACTTCATATTATGATGACTTGATTTTGCTGCGTAGTGGTGTGATTAATCAAGATTCATATCTGAAATTGTTAAAAGCACAGATTGATCGTTATTTGCAAAATCCAGGCCGTGGAATTCAAACGGTGGCTGAGTCGAGTTTTGATGCTTGGGTGAAATTCTACCGTCAAGATGAGAACTCAAATAATGCGGGCACGAGCTATTACAACAAAGGCTGTTTAGTTGCACTTTGCTTAGACCTTGGCTTACGCTTACGTGGTTCGAGCCTTGATGCTTTAATGCGTAAGTTGTTTGAAAATGCGCAAAATGGCATTCAGGTAAATGAACGTACAATTTTCAATTTATGTAATGAATTGACGGGCGATAACTGGTTGGAGCAAATCAACCATCTGATTAATACTACTGATGAGCTGCCACTTGATCAATTATTCCCTGAGTTTGGGGTGTCATATACATTCAAGCAGGACAAATCGCTCCCATTCGGCTTGAAACTTGCGGATAAGCCAGAAGGTGTATTGGTGCAACAGGCGCGCCGCGACTGCGTGGCCGCAAAAGCAGGCCTTTCTGCAAATGATGTGATTATTGCTATTGATGGTATAAAAGCTACAACGAAATTATTGGAAAAATTTGCAAAACGTGAAGGTCGCTTTATCGTGTTTGCATTCCGACGAGATGAGCTGATGCAGTTTGAACTTCAAGGTGGTATTACTGAACTTGCAGAAGTTGAATTAAAGGTTGATGATCAGGCCAAAGCTGAAAAGTGGTTGAATATTTAATTCAATCAATTAACGAAATAAAAAACCCATATTTTTATGGGTTTTTTATTATCTATTGAGCGTCATAACATTTTTAACTTGCTCACATGGCTTTGATAAAAACTTAGATTTTTTGATTTTGCTTTTAAGTCATCTACAAGTTGTTGGGTAATAATCGTTTCTATAAGCTTAGGATCAATTTTAGTCGAAGTTAATTCAACATCTGTGAGTTGTGAAATAGTCTTTCTTTGAATGAATTGGTGATCCAAATAAGCTTGAATAATGTCATCTGTTTTTGAGTCCTCACGGCAAACAGAAATTACGACTCGACCAGTTTGAATTGATTCAGACAACATGGTTGAACTGTCGTCCTCGGTGACAAATATGAATTCGCTACGTTTGAATACATCACAAATTGAGGTTGAGGATTGAGGGCATACGAGTTCAATATTTTTACTTTGTAAATAACTGATGGTCTTAGAAGTCAGTGTTGGTGTACGTCGTGAGCATACCACCGTCGCTTTAAATTTATGTAACTCTGAAAATTGAACAAAATTTTCAATCATCTGAATAAAATCAAGTTCAGTGAATGGATATTCATGTGTAGGGCCGCCAATAAGCAGACATGCTTCATGATTTGAAGGGATATTGACTAAACGGGTAATTTTAGAAGGTACGGCACCCGTTGGAATAATAATCTGTCTCCCCCGCATGATTTTCAGGGATAGTCGTTATGGTCCAATCAATTAAACGCCAATTAAATTTTCTTGTTCCACCTGCATAGATGAGAGGGATGTTAAAGCGTTGCGACAAGTATGCTGCATAAATTAAATTCGGCATACCTGAGCATACGATAACATCTGTATGCTCCAAATTTGGTGTTGGAAATTTAAAAATAAGACGCGCCGCAGCTGTATATAAACGTGGGAAGTTCGATAGTTTTTTAAAAAGACTTACAAGATGTTTTGATAAAAATGGAATCTGAAATAATTCAGCTTGCAGGAAAAACCTTTTTTCAATCATTTCAGACACAGCAATAGACGGATTCAAATGACCAACACGGTTATCATGAATTACAAGCACTTTATTTCTATCGCGATTAAATGGCGTGTTCATAATTTCTGTTTAAATATTCAACGTTTAAATTGTTATAACTGATTTTAAACATAAAATATGAAAATAATCTTAAATAATTGTTACGTTCCTAAACTTTTGTGAAAAATAAAAAAGCCCACGAATGTGAGCTTTTAATAGTTTTTAAATGACTGGATTAACGACCATTACGTCCGCGTGCACGTGGCGCTTTGGTATTTGGGCGGGTTGTACCATTGGTGCGACGTTTTGGCTTTTCATGTTCTTCCATTTGCCAAATACGTTTAGTACCAGACTTTTTAACAGAACCATCTTTGTTCTTACGAACCATTGGCTTACCACCTGTACCACCAGGTTTTTTCACATAAGAACGTGAACGATATGGTTCTTCGGCAGGCACATTTTGGAAGTCTGGATAGAGTAAGGGTTCGATCTCTTTTGTTTCGCCTGGTTTTAGTTGCATCTGAACTAAACTAATGCCACCAATTTGCGTACGAATTAAACGTAAAGTTGGGAAACCAACCGCAGCAGTCATACGACGTACTTGACGGTTTCGACCTTCACAAATAGAAATTTCAACCCAAGACGTTGGAACTGAAGCGCGGAAACGAACAGGAGGATCGCGCTCCCATAACCATTCAGGCTGTTCAACTTTATGTGCTTTGGCTGGAAGTGTCATGCCATCCTTAAGCTCAACACCTTTACGAAGTTGCTCTAAAGCTTCTTCAGTAACATCACCTTCAACTTGCACCAAGTACGTTTTAAATTTTTTATTGGCAGGGTTGGTGATGTATTGATTGAGACCACCATGATCTGTGAGGAAAACCAGACCTTCCGAGTCCATATCTAGGCGACCTGCTAAACGCAAAGTAGGGTCGTCTACGAAGTCCGACATGGTCATGTGTGCTTCGTCTTTACGGAATTGGGAGAGCACGTCATATGGCTTGTTAAGAATGACGATTTTCATAAAAAATGACTTCTTTAAATGTATGAATATGGAAAATATGGTGATTTATTAAACAGAGAAATGATGTTATTTCTCATATAAATCTCCAAAAAAGGTAATTTCAATTAATCTATTATGCGATAAGAAAGGAGGAAAGTATTGCCTAATCGGTAAATATTTTCAAAATCGCGAGATATAGAGGGAGAACCTAGATAATGGGTTATCAGAAGATCGTTGTTCCTGCGGATGGTAGTAAAATTACCGTAAATGCAGATTTATCACTGAATGTACCAAAAAATCCAATTATCCCATTTATTGAGGGAGATGGAATTGGTGTGGATATTACACCAGCAATGAAAGCAGTGGTAGATGCTGCTGTGCAAAAAGCATACGGTGGTAAGCGCTCTATTGAGTGGATGGAAGTTTATTGCGGCGAAAAAGCCAACAAAATTTATGGCACGTATATGCCTGAAGAAACACTAGATGCCTTAAGAGATTATGTGGTTTCTATTAAAGGGCCATTAACCACACCTGTCGGTGGTGGGATTCGTTCACTTAATGTTGCACTGCGACAAGAATTAGATTTATACGTATGTGTCCGTCCAGTTCGTTGGTTTGAAGGTGTACCTTCACCAGTGCAACACCCTGAATTAACCGATATGGTGATTTTCCGAGAAAATTCAGAAGATATTTATGCGGGGATTGAGTGGAAAGCAGATTCACCCGAAGCGAAAAAAATTATTAAATTTTTAAAAGAAGAAATGGGTGTTACCAATATTCGTTTCGAAGAAAATTGCGGGATAGGCATTAAACCGGTGTCTAAAGAAGGCACACAGCGACTGGTGCGTAAAGCCATTCAGTTTGCTATTGATAATGACAAACCGAGTGTCACTTTAGTGCATAAAGGTAATATCATGAAATATACTGAAGGTGCATTTAAAGAGTGGGGCTATGAGGTTGCACTAGAGCGATTTGGTGGTGAACTTTTAGATGGTGGGCCGTGGGTGAAAATTAAAAACCCAAAAACTGGCAAAGATATCATTATTAAAGACGTTATTGCGGATGCATTCTTGCAGCAAATTTTAATGCGTCCTGCCGATTATTCAGTCATTGCGACATTAAACTTAAACGGTGATTATATTTCAGATGCTTTGGCGGCTGAAGTGGGTGGAATAGGTATTGCTCCAGGTGCAAATATTGGTGGGGCGGTGCAAGTATATGAAGCAACGCACGGTACAGCCCCAAAATATGCAGGACAAGATAAAGTGAATCCAGGTTCGATTATTTTGTCTGCGGAAATGATGCTCCGTAATATGGGCTGGATTGAAGCTGCCGATTTAATTATCAAAGGTATATCTGGTGCGATTGCAGCAAAAACGGTCACTTATGATTTTGAGCGCTTAATGCCAAATGCAACGTTATTGCGTTGCTCAGAGTTTGGGCAAGCGGTGATTGAAAATATGGAATAAATGCTTACATAGCGTGAAAAGACTCGTTTAGGCGGGTCTTTTTTTATCTCAAATTTTAAATATTCATTTAAAAAGAGGATGGGAAGTGTATGTAGCTACATACAGAAATAGATTTTCACATTGCTAGAATGTAACAAGACGTTTTGAAAAGCACCTATCCCGTGAATATTCGTAATTACAAAAAAGCTGTGATATTGATTTCTTAGTAAAAATTTCATGACGATTTTACAATGAAGTATTTGGACACATTTACTGGCTTGGCTTTGCAGGGATTGGGGGTACATTGGTTGATGTTCTTCAGTAGAAATACTTGATGACTCATCATGATGAAAAAGGAGAAATGAAATGTCTCGTAAACAGCATCAACAAAACCAGCAATCTGATCAGCAGCAACAACAAAATGATCAGCAACAGCAACAGCAACAGCAACAGCAACAAGACAACCAGCAGCAAAAGAAACAAAAACAGCAACCACATCAACGAAATCAAAAACAGCAACATTATTGATTTGACTGAGCTGTCATTTCAATCATTCGCGAGTGCTTTTAAATTTATCGATAGCAACAATCTTTATGGCGGACGAGAAGGAGAGTAATTTGTCTCAGAAAAAGAAATCTCTTAAAAAGGAAATTAAAGCGAGGTTAAACAAAATTTCAAAACATAATTCTGTTTTGAAGAAACTACAAAAACGACTGAAAAAGTTATAGTCCTAAACCATTCATCAACTGAAAAGCCTGCCTATCGCAGGCTTTTCTTATAGGTTTGCACTATATTATTCAAAGTACATTAACTATTTTTAAGTTCAGAGTGTCGGTGTTTTCGTGTGAAGTAAAACAATTGCAGTGTACCCATAAGAAGGACTGTAGCGGCAATAATGAACTGCTGGTGATAACTCACGCCATAATGTTGTAACAAGCTAAAGCTTAGTCCACCTAAAAGTTGAATACTTGCAAAACACAGTGTCGCAATACTCCAAAGCTTTTTATATGCAGTGCCATAAATTTGTAGAATGGTATAAGAAGTAAGAAAGACTACCGCAGGATTTAATAAGCCTGTAAAAAACGATGACATAAAGGTGAATAGTGGGCTGTCATTCAAAACTGCAACAAATATTCCAAGTACATATAGGCTATACAGCACCTTTAATGCACCAATATTACCTAACCTTTGAGCGAGTAAATAAGCCGAAAATGCGCCCAGCGCACTCCCTGTGCCATATAAAATCCAATTGAGATTAATTCCAAGTGGAAATAAATGTAGGGTATTGGTGAGATAATCAATCCAAAATAGTGAATGGGGCACGTATGCAAATGCACTGGTGCTATATACGATGAGTAGGCAATAGTACAAAGCGCTAATCTTTTCTGAATTTTGTTGTGCCAGCGTTGGTGCGTTTAAATATTGTTTAAAGCCTTTTAGTAAATAACTGAGTATTACGCAAATGAATGTGGCAAAAGAAAATAAAATGATCCATGCGTACTGTGTGGAAATGTCGTGAATATAAGGAAGGAATAAGGTGGCCATGAGTACACCTAAACCGATACCACTAAAACCAATAAAATTGATTCTGAATCGATCTTTGAGCTCACAGCATTGCGCAACCACACTCGGTGACAGGATCATTAATAGTCCACCGCTGATCCCTGAAATAATACGCCATCCCATATACCAGTATTCAGAAAAACCTGAGAAAGCGCAGCTTAATAAGCTGATCGTTCCTGCAATAGCTGCAATCTGAATGTAACGTGTCATACTTCGATCTTGAGGGAGTTTCATTGCCCAGAAAGCACCGGCAAGATAGCCTAATAAATTGGCACTGCCTAGAATACTTGCGAAACTCGTACTCCAGCCAAAAGCTTCACGGGTTGAGGGAAGTAATGCAGTATATGAAAAACGAAGAATACCAATCCCTAGGCACATGCTAAGGCAAAGAAATAGACTGAGTCTTATTTTGTTTGAGGACATCCTGTACTCATGAATTTTTTATGATTGGTTAAAAAGTAACATAAATAAGATATTGAAAAGTAAACCAAGCTCAAAATTTGACTAAAGTCTGAGTCAGTCTATGTGCGACATGGTAAAAATCAAGGCTATAAAAAAACCGCACTCTAGTGCGGTTTTTTTAAGTAAATACTTAAAGCAATGTGTCTATTAACGCATTTTTGCCAAGAAACGACCTAAACGAGTAATTGCTTCACGAAGTTCATTTTCAGCAGGTAAGAACACCACACGGAAATGATCTGGAGTTGGCCAGTTGAAACCTGTGCCTTGTACTAAAAGAACTTTTTCAGCTTTCAAGAAATCCAACATGAATTTCTCATCATCTTGAATTGGGTAAATTTCAGGATCTAATTTAGGGAAGCAGTACATTGCGCCTTCAGGTTTAACACATGATACACCCGGAATATCGTTTAGCATTTCCCATGCGATATTGCGTTGTTCGTATAAACGACCACCTGGGCGAATAAGGTCATTAATTGACTGATAGCCACCTAATGCTGTTTGAATTGCATACTGTGCTTGATGATTGGCACATAGACGCATTGAAGCCAACATGTCTAAACCTTCGATATAATCAAGCGCTCGTGATTTATCACCGGTAATAGCCATCCATCCTGAACGATAGCCTGCAATACGGTACGCTTTTGATAAACCATTAAATGATACGCAAAGCTGATCACCAGCTAAAGCTGCGACAGAAACATGTTCAATGCCGTCGTATACGATTTTGTCGTAAATTTCATCCGCGAATAAAATCAGGTCGTATTTTTTAGCAAGGGCAACAATTTGCTCAAGTACATGACGTGGATATACAGCACCCGTTGGGTTGTTCGGGTTAATAATGACAATACCACGTGTATTTGGCGTGATTTTGCTTTCCATATCTGCAATGTCTGGATACCAGAAATTTTCTTCATCGCATTTATAGTGAATAGCTGTACCACCTGATAGGTTTACCGCTGCTGTCCATAGTGGATAGTCAGGCATTGGAACCAACATCTCATCGCCATCATCCAATAAGCCTTGCATTGCCATAACAATAAGTTCAGAAACACCATTTCCTACATACACGTCATTGACGTGCATGTTGAGAATGCCTTTTTGTTGGTAATACTGGCAGATCGCTTTACGTGCTGGGAAAATACCTTTTGAGTCGGTATAGCCGATAGCGTTTGGCAGATTTAATGCCACATCGTTAATAATTTCTTGTGGTGCTTCAAAACCAAATGGGGCTGGGTTGCCGATATTCAGTTTAATAATTTTATGCCCAGCTTCTTCCATTTCGTTGGCCGCTCGCAACACTGGCCCGCGAATGTCGTAGCAAACGTGCTCGAGCTTAGACGATTTCTTAATTTCGCGTGGGGTGTTGATAATGTTCGGCATTTTTATAGTCTCGGAAGGAGTGGAGGTCACTTTTGCATAACGATATAAATAGCTTTTAAATGTCTCGGTTGTTACTAAATCGAGATGATGTTCATCTCTGAGTAAGGCAACAATTTTTTCATGCGTAAACCCTGCCTGTTGATATTGTTTAATCGTGGGCAGTAGATTTTTAAAAATTACGCTTTTTTTCTGCGACATTTTTTAATCCTGAGCAAGAGTAGGACTAAGCCTAACACTAAATTTTCTGACAAAAAAGCATTTAATTTTTAAATTTGCTCACCTTGATTTTTTATTTGCTTACTTTTTGCTTTTAAGGACATTATATAGATTTTGTAAATTGTTGAATAAAGACTAGAAATTTAGGATTGGATAACGTAAATATAGGATTATCCTATTTTAAATAGCACGATATAAAGGGACGTCATTATGGGAAAACTCAATAAAACAGAAAGGGAATGGCAACGAGAATTATCGCCTGAAGAGTTTCGCATTACGCGTCAGAAGGGGACTGAGCAAGCATTCACAGGCAAATATTGGAATACTAAGCAACAAGGAACTTATACCTGTCGTTGTTGTGGTGAGCCGTTATTTTCTTCGGAAACCAAATACGATAGTGGATGTGGTTGGCCAAGTTTTTATAAGCCAATTGAGCCTTCAGTGGTTGATGAAAATGTAGATACGACGCACGGTATGGTCAGAACTGAAATTGTTTGTCATCATTGTGACGCACATTTAGGGCATGTTTTCCCTGATGGACCACAGCCGACAGGTTTACGTTACTGTATCAATTCGGCGTCATTAGAATTAGAAACAAAAGAAAAAAATGATGAGGAAACTTATCCATGACCACCATTCACCAGTTTGAAGCAGAATTACTGGACGGTACCAATAAGTCCTTTGCTGATTATGATGGCAAGGTTTTATTAATCGTAAATACAGCCAGTAAATGTGGATTTACACCGCAATTTGCGGGTTTAGAGAAAATTTACGAACAATATAAAAATCAAGGCTTAGAAGTTTTGGGATTCCCGTGTAACCAATTTGGTGGGCAAGATCCAGGCTCAAACGATCAAATAGGGGCGTTTTGTCAAAAAAATTATGGCGTGTCTTTTCCGATGTTTGCCAAAGTAAATGTAAAGGGGCCTGAAGCGCATGTGATTTTCCGATACTTAACCAATAATTCTAAGGGTGTATTGGGTAATGGTATTAAATGGAACTTCACCAAGTTTTTAATTGGCAAAAATGGGCAAGTTATTAACCGCTATGCACCGACAACTAAACCTGAAACATTAACCGAAGATATTGAAAAAGCCTTAGCTCAAGCTTAACGGCTTAAGTATATTTTATGATAAAGGCGCGCTAGCGCCTTTATTTTTATCTAGATGTTTTATACTGACTTCTGTTTATTTGAAGGCCATAAAATTGTTTAAGCGACGGATTAAATATCACATTTGTATCGTATTGTGTGTTTCAACTTTATGTATCAGTGCAGCTTGGGCAGAAACCAATCTTGATCGCACAAAAGATACTCGGGTTAGTGAGCTATTAAAACTGTTGAAAACGCCTGTAGCAGAATATGAACCAACACGTGTTGCAGATGTTGTTGATCCTAAACTTAAGAGAAAAAAATATGTTGTTTCTTGGGTGAATGCACCGCTATATAAAGGTTCTCTAATTGAGAAAAAAGACTATAAACATCCTGTAAAAATTGAACTCACTGTCATTGCATCAACAGGTTATATTGGCAGCTCGAAGATTATTGCAAGTTCTGGTTCGAAAAGTTTTGATTTGAAAGTTCAGAAGTCTCTATTGGTTGCACGACTTGAGCCAATCCCCATGGTTGATAAAAATCTTAGCTATACAGTTGAACATGAATTTAGTATGACTCCACCGCAATAATTGGCTTGCCGAGTGTTATTTTTGACGTTTATGAATAAGGGGATTTAAAGCCCTGATCAGTTTTAGTGTACGGCTCTAAAACAGATTTATATTGTATTGCTAAGTTTAAAGCATTAAAAAATATCAGTTAAGTCATTAGCTAACGCAATTAAGTTAAGTAAACCTTAATAAAAAATTACAATCAAAAAATATAAGTTAATAAAAAAATCACATAGAGAAATTTAAAATGAAAAGATAAATGCTAATAATTATCATTTATTATATGGGCGTATTTTTTAGGATAATTCTCCCAATGTTAAAAATGAAGCAGCTTTGTGTGATGATGGCCTGCATTACTCAGGGGTTTACATATGCTTATGCCAGTGAAGGGACTGAAACGACTCATTCAATTGCAAATGCTTATAACACTGCTGTGCAAACTTTAGATGCAATTAATGTGGTTGTGAGTGCGGATGCATCTGCAAATGGCTTAATGAAGCCTTATGCAGGTGGGCAAGTCGCTACTGGAGGTAAAGTCGGTATTTTTGGTAATCAGAAAAATTTAGAAACGCCATTTAATATCACCAGCTATACCAATCAATATATCCAAGATCGCCAAGCAAAAAGTGTCGGGGAAGTTTTACAAGCCGATGCAGGGGTTCGAACTGCAAAAGGATATGGGAATTTTCAAGAAGCTTATTTTATCCGTGGTTTTGCACTCGCATCCGATGACACGGCATACAATGGTCTTTATGGCATATTGCCGCGACAATATATTCCAACAGAGCTCTTTGAACGTGTCGAAGTTTTTAAAGGTGCCTCAGCATTTTTAAATGGAGCAATTCCAGGTGGAACGGGGATTGGTGGATCAATTAACTTACTGCCTAAACGTGCCAGTAATGATCCTTTAACTCGCGTTACTATAGGTACAAACTTTAATGGTGGCTATGTAGCTTCGGATGTATCCCGTCGTTTTGGTACTGATGATAAATTCGGTGTCCGTGTAAATACTGCTTACCATGATGGTGGAACTGAAGTTGATAAAGAAAATAAAACTTTGGGGTTGGCTGCTCTTTCTGCTGATTATAAAGGTGACCGATTCCGTTTATCTGGCGATTTAGGCTATAACAATAACCGTCTTTCTGAAAACCGTCCGAGTTTACGTTTAACTAATGCAGTTGCACAGATTCCGAGTGCTTCACAATATGCCAATTATCATGGTCAAGCATGGACGTATTCAAACGAGGAGGACATCTTCGGGAGTGTACGCGGAGAATATGATCTTAGCGATGCAACTACAGCCTATGCAGCCTATGGTTTTCGTAAATCGGAAGAAGCAGGTGTCTATTCTAGTCAGCAATTAAGTGACACCGAAGCAGGCCCAGCAAAACTTTCTGCATCAATGATTCCACGTAAAGACACCAATCATAGTGCTGAAATTGGCTTAAAATCTAAATTTGAGACCGGTGCTTTTAAACACCAAGTAGTAGCTTCTAGTTCGATCTACCGTGCTGATAAGCGTTATAGCTATGGTTATGCGACCAGTTTGAACGATAATTTTTATGATCCAATTTATCCTGAAAATTCCAATATTGATAAATGGTTAGGCAAGGCTGGAGCATTTCCAAAAGCTGGTTTAAGTACATTTAAAAGTATTGCCTTGGGTGACAATATTTCAATGCTAGGTGATCGCTTGACCGTCATGCTCGGTGCGCGTTATCAAGAAGTGGATCAAGATGTATATTCTTACGGGACATATAAATACAACATTAATAAGCATCAGCTCACTCCAGCATTAGGGCTAAGCTATAAATTAACACCAGAATTATCAATGTATGCCAATTACATTGAAGCTTTGGTGCAAGGTGAAGCAATTTTAGATAGTGAAGGTAATAATTATCTTGCAGATCCATTTGTGTCGAAACAAAAAGAACTTGGTCTGAAATACGAAAACGGTCAGGTAGGTGGAACACTGAATTATTTCTTTACAGATCGACAAAAGGCTTCAGTCAATACTTCCGGTTCTGCACAAATCAGTCAAGCGACCAATATTCACCAAGGTATTGAGTTTAATGCCTATGGTCAACTGACTGATTCAATCAAAATATTGGGTGGGGCAACGTGGATTGATACTGAACAAAAAGACACCTATCAAGGGTTATTTGAGGGGCATCGTGTGATTGGTGTTCCTGAGTTCCAAGCGAATGTGGAAGCAGACTGGAAATTGCCAACTGAGCAGGACATCAGCTTAAATGGTCGTGTGGTGTATACCGGTTCAACCTATGCGAACAATGCCAATACGTTGAAACTAAACGATTGGACGCGTGTTGACGTGGGGGCGAACTATAAAACTCAAATTAATACAGTGCCTACCACTTTGAATTTTAGTGTCACAAATGTAATGGATAAAGATTATTGGGCTTCTGCTTCAGTCAATGATTACACGTATTTATCAATTAGTGAGCCTCGAACTTTTAAACTCAGTGCAACTTTTTACTTCTAAGTCTGCATAATGTCGACTTAAAAGTAAAAAATGCCCCAAATGTGGGGCATTTTTTACATCAAATAGATTGATTTAAACTGTTTAAAGTACAGCTTTCAAGCGACGAATAACTTCTTCACATTGAGCAATATCAGCAACCAATGCTAAGCGGACATGATTTTCACCTGGATTACCTTGTGCTGTATCACGTGACAGATAACGGCCTGGTAATACCTTAACATGTGCTTTTTCCATTAAGATTTTGGCAAAAGCTTCGTCATTGTCGACTTTTAACCAGTAATAAAAACCTGCATCGGGTTTTTGCAAAGGTAGTAAGTGACCTAGCTCACGTTGGAATAAATCAAATTTAGCACGGTATTGGACGCGATTTTCTTCGACATGTGCTTCATCATCCCAAGCGGCAATAGATGCAATTTGGTGTTGTACAGGCATGGCTGCGCCGTGATAAGTACGGTATTGAAGATAAGGTTTTAACAATGTAGCATCACCGGCAACAAAGCCCGAACGCATACCCGGCAAGTTTGAACGCTTAGACAATGAGTGGAAGACCACGCAGTTTTTAAAATCGTCACGACCGATTTCAGCACAGACTTCGAGTAATCCAATAGGTGCTTCATCAAACCAGAGTTCTGAATAGCATTCATCCGAAGCAATCACAAAGTCATATTTGTCTGAAAGGGCAATGAGTTTTTTAAACTGCTCTTTTGACAGAACTGCACCTGTTGGATTTCCCGGTGTACAGACAAATAACAACGCAGTTTTTTCCCAAACTTCTGCAGGAACTGCATCAAAGTCACCTAAGTAGTTGTTTTCTTCTGTGCAGTTAATGAAGTATGGTTCAGCACCTGCAAGTAAAGTTGCGCCTTCATAAATTTGGTAAAACGGATTTGGCATCACCACATAAGGTGTATCTTCACGTTTAACCAAAGCTTGTACAAACGAGAAAATCGCTTCGCGCGTACCAGAAACAGGCAGAACGTTGCTATCGGCACTAATGGTATTCAGTTTGAAACGACGCGTTAACCAATTGGCAATACTGGTGCGAAGCTCAGGCAAACCTTTACTGTTTGGATAAGTCGATAAGTGCTGGAAGTTGTCAATAATTGCTTGCTTCACAAACTCAGGTGCAGGATGTTTTGGTTCACCAATTGAAAGCGGAATTAAAGGCAAATCTGCTGGCTTCACATCCTGAAATAACTTATTGAGCTTTTCAAAAGGATAAGGGTGCAATAATGACAAACTGGAGTTCATGGAATTGATACCGATCAATTTAAGTTAATGATGACTACAAACTTGATTTGATGCTTCGTCTAAAGCTAACTTTAATTGTGCAGCAAAGGTTTCAGCTTCAGCATCGCTCATTGGTGAGCCATCTTTTTTGGTGACATAAAAAATATCTTCAGCACGTTCACCCAACGTTGCAATTTTCGCAGAGTGAATATCTAGGCCTTGCATCATAAATAAACCACCAACTTTGGCAAGTAAGCCAGGGTGGTCAAGCGTTGCAATTTCAACCATATTTTGCTGTAGGGCTTCGTTTACTGTAATGCTAACGGTATTTTCAATGTCAAAGTGACGCAGTTGACGTGGAATACGGCGCTGCATTAAACCTGGATACTTATCTGATTGGCTCAAGGCCTTTTTCAATGCTTCAATTACAGTATTTTCACGTTCAGGGTCGGTAAGTAATGTCCCGAAGCGATCTAGTACCACATAAGTATCTAAACTAAATGCTGTTGAAGCTGTAATAATTCTTGCGTCTTGAACATCGAGATTCATACGGTCAAGAATGGCAACCGTCGTAGCGAATAAATTTGGCTGATCTTGTGTGTAAATAAAGATCTGTACTGCATCTTGAGCAAATTTACGATGAGCACGCATCAGTACTAATGGTTCAGCATTGTTGCCATGTTGTAAAATGGCACGGGTATGCCATGCAATTTCATCGGCAGACTCTTTGATGAAATATTCATCGCCTAATTCTTGCCAAACTTTTTCTACATCTGCCAAAGCGAAGTCATTCACCAATAACTCGCTTGCGGCAAATTTTGTGTCCTCAATCAGCATTTGATAGTCGACTGGACGACCTAAGCCTGAGCGAATCACATCACGTGCTTGAGTGTAGAGTTGGCGCATAAGCGATGCACGCCATGTATTCCAAAGTGTTGGGTTGGTTGCATTGATATCTGAAACTGTCAGTGTGTAAAGATAATCAAGATGCTCCATATCCCCCATTTTTTCTGCAAACTCTTGCACGACATCTGGGTCGGAAATATCTTTTTTCTGTGAAGTTACAGACATGACGAGGTGACTTTGGATTAACCACGCGACTAAATTACATTCACGTTCAGTAAAGCCATGGGCACGACAGAATTCAATCGCGTCAGCAGCACCGAGCTCACTGTGATCGCCACCACGACCTTTGGCAATGTCATGGAAAATGGCAGCAAGATAGACAATGTCACGACGTGCTAGGCGTTGGAATACAGAGCTTACGACAGGGAAGTCTTTAGCGAACTCAGGTTCTTTAAAACGATTTAGATTACGCAGTAATAATAGGGTGTGAGCATCAACCGTGTAGATATGGAACAAGTCATATTGCATCAGGCCCATAATTTGGCCAAAGGCAGGAATATAGTTGCCTAGGACTCCGTAGCGCTTCATAGCAACCATCGTGTCATACAAGCGATATGGCGAGCGAATGATTGCCATAAATAAAGCTTGATGCACTGAATTATCACGATAATTTTGATTGATGCGTTTTGCAGCTAAAGTCAATAGGCGTAAGGTGCGTGCACGAATACCTTCAATTTCAGGACGATTCGCCAACAAATAGAAAATTTCTAAAATTGCGCTTGGATTTTCAGAGAAAATTTTGTGGTGTTGAACAGCGAGTTTGCCATCCACCAATTTAAAATTCTCGTTAATTTCTTCAATTTTACGTTCGTAGTCAGGCAGACGGGGAGTAATCACCGATTCATTAAAATAGGCCAACAGCATTTCATTAAGCGTTGAAACCTGCTGGGCACTACGGTAGTAACGTTTCATGAATTGTTCGATTGGATAATTTGGCGATTTACCTTCTTCGCGGTGATAGCCAAACATAGCCGCAATATCGCGTTGATAATCGAACAATAAGCGGTTTTCATCACGCTTGGTCAAACGATGTAGATGATGACGAATTTCCCAGAGGAAACTTTCAGTTTCTTCAAGTACACCTAGTTCGAATTCAGAAATAAAACCTAAATGTACAAGGTCATAAATACGGTTAACACGGAAATGGCGTTTTGCAATCCAGCCAATTTGGTTGATATCTCGAATACCACCTGGTGCATTTTTAATATCGGGCTCTAAATTGCTTTCGGTATTGTTGTGTTGAGCATAGCGTTTGGCTTGCTCTTGCATTTTGGCATCAAAAAAGGTTTTATCGGTCCATGTTTGCGACACGATTCGACGTGGCCATTTGGCTAAATGCTCATTACCGACAATTAAACGTGCTTCAATTAAGGCTGTTGCAACAGTTAAATCATTAGTCGCTTGAGCAACGCAGTCGTTAATGGTACGAACACTAATGCCCGGTTTGAAATTGCCGACATCCCAAAGCGATGAAATAAAGGTTGAGATGAGTTTTTCTTGTTCTGGACTGATTTCATCTTCTGACAAAATCATAATATCGACATCAGAATAAGGCAGCATTTCGCGGCGGCCATAACCACCGACTGCAAATAAGCCTAAGTCTGTATTTTCTAATTCAGCATGTGTCCAAAGAAATTTTAATGCTTCATCAATCAGGTTTGAACGTGCCAAAATCACGTCACGAATGGACTGTCCATTTTCGAAACATTCCTGAAGCTGATTTTCAACATCTGTACGCCATTGGTTGATGGCCTGAATGTCGTGGTTACTTTTAATGTAATTCAGCAGAGGAAGCGTATTAATCATGAACAGTGGTCCGTTATGGTGTTACAAACTTAGTTTTGTTGAACACTGACTTGTTGCGCAGTATGTTGAGCAAGTTCACGTGCTTGATCGGTTGTTTCCGCACGTGCTGTTGCTACCCCCATACGACGGCGTTTAAAGCCTTCTGGTTTACCAAAAAGACGTAAATCGGTGTTGGGGTTAGCCAATGCAAGATTTAAGCCATTAAAGGATAAATTTTTATCATCCACGCCTGCATAAATAACCGCGCTGGCAGCGGTACTGTGACGAGCTGTGTTGACAGGTAAGCCAAGAATAGCCCGTGCATGTAATTCAAATTCACTTTGGAATTGAGATGCAAGGGTGACTAAACCGGTATCGTGTGGACGAGGTGATACTTCACTAAACCATACTTTATCGCCTTTGACAAACAGTTCCACGCCAAATATGCCACAGCCGCCTAAAGCAATGGTTACTTTATTGGCAATACGTTTTGCTTCTTCAAGTGCCACAGGTGTCATGGCCTGAGGTTGCCAACTTTCGACATAGTCGCCAGCATCTTGACGATGACCAATTGGGTCGCAGTATGAGGTTTCAATTTCACCAGTTTCGGCATTTTTAGAACGAACGGTAAGTAGGGTAATTTCAAAATCAAAATCAATTTGTGATTCAACAATCACCGTGCCTTGATTCACGCGACCACCGGTTTGTGCATATTCCCAAGCAGCATCAACTTCATCAAAACTCTTTACTCGAGATTGTCCTTTTCCTGAAGAAGACATAACTGGCTTTACAAAGTTTGGATAGCCGATGTCGTCACAGGCAGCACGAAAAGCATCTAATGTATTTGCAAAGCGATAAGCAGAAGTCGGTAAGCCTAGCTCTTCTGCAGCAAGGCGGCGGATGCCTTCGCGATTCATCGTGAGATTCACTGCTTTTGCAGATGGGATTACGGTGGCAATATTTTGTTCTTCAATTTCGACCAAAACTTGTGTCGCAATCGCTTCAATTTCAGGCACGATTAAATTGGGTTTTACTTGCGTAATTAAGGCTTTTAATACTTCAGGATCGGCCATATTTAAGGTATGGGAAAAATGTGCAACCTGCATAGCGGGCGCATGGTCATAACGATCAGCAGCATGAACTTCGACACCTAAGCGTTGTAGTGAAATCACAACTTCTTTACCAAGTTCACCAGAACCTAACAGTAAGACTTTAAAAGCTGAAGACTGAAGTGGAGTACCAATAGTTACGCTCATGTAAATCATCCATGCTTGATTTTATGGGGTTTTAGCATAGCAGAACTGTTTGCCGAGTTTAGATTTCATTCACATAAATAAATGATATTGTCCAACAATTTTTTTTATATCGTTTTATTTGAAATTAGACTTTTAAATATTACAGCGTAGTGAATTCAGTTTAGTGTAAGTAAGCCTAAAGAAAATCTGAACCTTAGGCTTCATTTCATTACCGATATTTGAATTAGATTTAGAAGTGAAAAGGTATGTAGGTATAAACTAAACCATATGCCAAAGCTGCAGTTAAGGTAGCAAGGACAATACGCTTAAACTTAAAGTACAAACCAGTGAGTACAGCAAAACCAACCAACATGGCGAAGCTTTTATTGGGTGTTTCAAGCAGTGGAGGTAAAGTTGCAACCACTAACATAGAGCTAATGGCAGCAATGCCAATTGAGCCTAAGGCAATTTTTAACCATAAAGCGCCACGCTTTTGTGAGCCTTGCTGAAACTTCTGAATGACATAAAATGGCCCAAAACGAGACGCAAAGTTAGCAATACCGACTAATATGCCCACCAGAATAATTTCAAGATTCATGATGCTTCTCCCATGTGTTCTGGGTCTGGTTGTTTAAGAACGTAATGTTTAAACAGACCAGCAAAAATACCGGATGAAATACCAATGAAAATTGCTGCAGATAAATCAATAAAGTAACAAGCAATCGCAGAGACAATAATCGTTACTGCAACCACAAAGCTATGTTTTTTCTCAAAGGCAGCGAGCAAGAAGCTGAGGAACAGTGCAGGAAGTAAAAAGTCGAGCGCAGCTTGTAAAAATTGTGGAAGGTTGCTGACTTGATCGGCAAATAAACCACCTAAAAAAGAGCCTGTTGCCCATGACAGCCAACTAAATAAGCTGAGTCCTAACATCCAAGATTCTGACCATTCTTGACGACGTTGCGACAGTTTGATCATACCTGATGCGAAAACTTCGTCGGTTAAACCCCAAGCCCAAACTGCAGTTTTCTTTAAGTTGAGTCGATCTTGAATTAGGTTTTGTAAAGCAGGACCGTAGAGCAAATGGCGTATATCGAGAGCAATCACAGTGAGTGCAGTCATCCAAATGGATGTTCCACTTCCCAGTAACGCAACGACGAGAAACTGACTGGCGCCTGCATACATAGAGCATGATAAAAATAAGGCTTCCCACGCAGTGAAACCAAATTGAGTCGCAGAAACCCCAAATGCAAAAGAAACAGGAAGATAGGTAAAGATAATGGCTTGACTATCTTTAGCACCTTGCCAAAAACCCGCAGGCTTAACTACCGGAATATTGTGTTCAGACACGACACACCTTTGAAAGAGTTGAACAACAGGTCAAATGATGATTGAGTATTGTACGTGAATTTACTAGCATATTGCCGAATATGTTTATTGATACGAGCCTGATATGCAGAGGTTGAATATGCGTGGGATGCTGATTGTTTCATTATTGTGCAGTACAGTGTTGTTACAGGCCTGTGGCAATGACAATACGAATGAACCAAAAGCGGAAATTAAGCCCGCACCAAAGCTCACTAATGATGCGACTGTCTATGCTGGCCAAGCATGGAAATTGATAAATGCCGTCGATCCAATTGTTTATGCAAAGCAAATTGATCAAATTGAAGAAAAGGTACGTAAGCCAGCACGTAAGCTCAGTACAGATTGGCGTATCAATGTGAAAATGACCGACTCTGTGACAGAAGGTAAATATGCACTGTGTCGTAAAGCATTAACCAGTTTAGAAATCTGGGCGCGTGAAATGATAGACAACAGTTCGTCTGTAGCGCAAAAGCAAGCAGATTATGAGCGTGACAAAGCACAATGTAAGGATGCAATAGATAACCCAGCACTGGGTAACACGGATCCGAAAAAAGTAGGTGTTTAAATTTTTATAATCCTAAAAAAGCAGTGGAATCTCATCCGCTGCTTTTTTTAATTAAAAAATAACCTTTAAAAACATTCGCTAAGTTTGCCATTGCTTAGGCGTTTTTAAATAGGTAAATACTTGAAATAGTTTTCTCTTATTAATTTAAGGTATTGATTTATTATCAATTTTATAATATTTACTGCGAAAATTTATCTTTAACTTAGATGTTTAAAATATTAATAATACAAAATAACAATAATGTGATAAAAATTGAAAATTATCACTATTTGATAAGATGTGTAAAAATAATACTCATAAAGCAAGGTGTGTGAAAGTAAATTATTTAATTAAGAAAGAGTATTAAGATGAAAAAAGTATTCGTTGTAATCAGTATGATGATGGCATTAACAGCATGTCAAAATATCCAAAAAACCAATGAAGTTGCTAAAGATACAAACTCACATGTTGGTAGCCAAGAAGTTGCTGCGTGTACCAATGGTTTTGATAGTGTAGATGTGTGCAAATTATTATCTTAATGTGTCTGGATGAACCAAAAAGAATGTTCCAAATAGAAGCATAATATATATAACGATAAATAGTGGTGCGTTAAGTTGCACTAAAACAACCCAGTATCAGTGATCATGCGCAGGAAGTGCATGAGCAATCTGATGCAGTTGTTGTAGATCTAAAATTTCAATTTTCTTAAAAGCAACTTTAAGCACATTCATTTTCTCAAGCTGTTGCAATTCGTGATTTATACTTTGTCGTGAGCACATCAAAAGTTGCGCCAATTGTTCCTGTGAAATTTGAATAGTGCGTTGTTGTATTTCGAGGTGGTTGCCATAGCCATTCAGCATATACATTAAACGCTGTGCTAGACGCTGGCTTAAGTTTTGTGTTTGTAAAGAAATGAGTTCCATAAAGGCATATCGCAGTTTTTGACTGGTTAATTGGGCAATGTGATACCAAAATTCGGGGGATTGCTTGAGTAGTTGCTGTATAGCATGCGCTGGAAGTTGCAAAATAGTGGATTTACGAGTGGGAATCGCATCGTGAGAGCGGGGCAATTGATCCACTAGGGATATTTCGCCAAACCACATAATTGGTTCAGCAATCGCAGCTACGGCTTCCTTACCATGTATATCAATATAGCCTAAACGTATGGCACCGTTGAGCACTGCATAAATGCCATCAAAAGGGTCGCCAGACAGGAAAATACGTTGATCTTTGTCTTTTTCGAAAACGAGAGCATGTTGAATGATATAGTGTTGAAAATGTTCAGCTAGGCCAGCGAACCAATAATTATTCTTTAGTTGCGTGAGTTGTTGGGCATTGAGCACATCATATCCTTATTTTTACTATTGCATTTGTCAGCTGGCTGACAACTTAATTGTTCTGCATTTTATATAGTGAAATGAGAAAGTGAACAAGGAGTGGTCTCATGAGTAAATTAGAAACTTTATTAAGTCAGTATGCGGCATATCATCTTGACCATAAAAATGTATTAACACATTTTGTCGGTATTCCGCTGATTGTCTTTTCAATTATGTGTTTAACGGCGCGTCTAGGTATCACAGTTGTGGGTTTTGAAATTACAATGGATGATGTCATTGGTTTAGCGATTGGTCCACTGTTTGTATTGGCGGAATTAGTATTTTTAATGGGCTTCCGTAAAGAACTTGAACAACGCATGTTAACTCAAGCGCGTAAGCAACGTGCAGAAATGGATGCTAAATCGTTACAATCTGCACATCCATAAGATTTGATATACAAGAGTAAAAGCGTTATGTGGATAAAATTATCTATGTGATAAATGCCTTCAATCTATACATACACATACATTTAAAAAAGCCGGTATTTACCGGCTTTTTTACAGTCAAATTTTGTTTTTGCAATTCTGAGTTATGTTGTATAAACCGGCTATACATTTGAATGAGTCAAATGGGCAAGTCAAGTAGAATTAGGATTTAATGGCTGCTTTATGTTGTTCAGTTGCGATTTTGTGCGTATCTACTTTTGTTTTGATGTCTGCTTTTGCAGTTTTTGTTGCTGCTTCAGATGTTTTCGCTTCTTTGCTGGCTTGTTGTGCAAGCTGATGGGCTTTAGCTGCATCTTGTTTCGCCATTTTTTCATCTTTTAGTGATTTGCTATGTGCAAGTTGATCAGCTTTTTTAGCATCACGCTTTGCCGCTTTTGCATCGTGGTTGGCAACTTTTGCAGCGTGCTGTGCTACATGGGCTTGATATTTAGCATCTTTGGAAACAGTGACGCAAGTTCCGCCCTTATGATTTGCCCCTGTGCCTCCTGTTACTGTAGTGCCTTGAGGGCATGCAAAGGCTGTAGCGCTAAGCATTGTGAAGATACCTGCTGTTAGGATTGTACTGATTTTTTTCATTGCTATTTTTCTTTGAAAACAGGCATTAGCGCCTGTAAAAGAATTTAAAATGTTTCATTCAAAAAATAAGTATTTGGGTTGTTGTACTTCAGCATTAAATAATAGTGGCTTTGTCTGTATAATTTTGTTTTTAAGATGCTTTTAAGTTTTTAATCTACAACTAAGATTCAAACAAATTAAAAAAAACACCTCGTAGTTACAAGTGCTAAATGACATATTTTAAATTAGTCAAAATGAAAAGTGTGGTCAAAAAATAATACTTTCAGCATATTAAAAAGCCAGCAAATTGCTGGCTTTTTAATAGATTAAACTTAGACGTTGAAGCGGAAGTGTAGAACATCACCATCTTGAACGATGTAAGTTTTACCTTCTAGACGCCATTTACCTGCTTCTTTAGCGCCAGCTTCACCGTTGTATTGTACGAAGTCGTTGTAAGCAACACATTCAGCACGGATAAAGCCTTTTTCAAAGTCAGTGTGAATAACACCTGCTGCTTGAGGAGCTGTCGCACCGATTTTTACAGTCCATGCGCGAACTTCTTGTACGCCTGCAGTGAAGTAGGTTTGTAGACCAAGTAAGCCGTAACCCGCACGAATTACTACGTTTAGGCCAGGTTCTTCCATGCCTAATGCTTCAAGGAATTCAGCGCGATCTTCATCTTCAAGTAGAGAAATTTCAGCTTCGATTTGGTTGCAAAGTGGAACAACAATCGCATTTTCTTCAGCTGCTAATTTTTGAACAGCTTCTAAATGTGGGTTATTTTCAAAACCATCTTCAGCAACGTTGGCAATATACATTGTTGGTTTAAGTGTTAAGAAACCATAACCACGAACTAATTTACGTTCATCTTCATCAAGATCAGCGGCACGAGCAGGCTTACCTTCATCAAGTAATGGTAAAATTTTGTCTAAAACGGCTTTAGTTGCAATAGCTTCTTTGTCGCCACCTTTTGCAGATTTTGCAAGACGCGTAATTGCTTTAGAAACCGCCTCTAAGTCAGCAAGTGCAAGTTCAGTATTGATGGTCGCGATATCATCAAGCGGATCAATTTTACCGTTAACGTGAATTACGTTTTCATCTTCAAAACAACGTACAACGTGTGCAATCGCATCAGTTTCACGGATGTTAGCTAAGAATTGGTTACCGAGGCCTTCACCTTTAGAAGCGCCAGCAACAAGACCTGCAATATCCACAAATTCCATGGTGGTTGGTACAACACGTTGAGGTTTTACAATTTCTGCAAGTTTGTCCATGCGAAGATCAGGTACTGGAACGATACCTGTGTTTGGTTCGATGGTACAGAATGGGAAGTTTTCAGCAGCAATCGCAGCTTTAGTTAATGCATTAAAAAGCGTTGATTTACCAACGTTTGGCAGGCCGACAATACCACAGTTAAAACCCATGAAATAACTCACACAGTATTATAAAAAAATTGGCACTGATTTTACATGAAAGCACTGACAAAGTCAGGTGATATGCAGAGTGAATTCGGGCTCGGCAAATTTGCGCCGTAAAAATCATGATTTAGGCGTTTCAATGCGGTGTTAGGTGACAATACATTAAGCAATTTGGCGTGAAAATGACATTGTGTTTCAATAAGACACTGACTAAAGTATCTAACTAAAATAGCTGGCTTATTTAAAAGTCAGTTACAACAAAAAATCGGAGCATTTATGCGGACTCTTTACCAGTTTCCACTCTCACATTTTTGTGAAAAGGCGCGCTGGTTGCTTGATCATAAAGAATTAGATTATGTTGCGCATAATTTGATGCCAGGTGTGCATCGTGCATTTGCTCAGTTAAAAACAGGGCAGAACAAATTACCTATTTTACGTGATCAAGACATATGGATCGCGGATTCAACCCAAATTGCCTTGTATTTAGATCAGACTTATCCTGAACATAGTTTAATACGCTCTGATACAAAACTGCGTGAACAAGCTTTGGCGATCAACGAATTGTCTATTGAACTTGGACAGCATGTTCGTCGTTGGGGGCTTGCACATGCGTTGAATGAAAGTGAAGAATCACTTGATATTTTGATTGGTGAGAAGGGATATTTACGTCAATTTGAAAAATATTCTAAACCTATTATTAAAGCTTTAGTTTCAAAAGGTTATCAACTTGATACGGATAAGGTTGCGGCATCACGTGAACGATTGGATGAAATTGTGGTTGATTTAAATCAACGTCTAATTGAACAAGGTGGGCGCTATTTTGTTGGCGATCGATTAGGTTTGGCTGATATTGCAGTGTGTTCAATGTTGGCGCCGTTATTAGAGATTGTTGGAACACCGTGGGAAAAAGAGCATGGTGAAACCTTGTCAGAAGAGTTTAAAGCTTACAAAGCCTATTTGAGCGATTTGCCTTTAGGTCAATATGTGCAACGTATATACCAAACAGAACGTAATGCACGGGTAGATTGGCGTGGCGTATAAATCTTTAGTGTAAAAGCTTTGAGTCATACTGTTTTAAAAAAGCACGCCTAATGGCGCGCTTTTTTTATAAGATATTCAATGTTTAAATATAGCTCTGTTGTTGAATATCAATAATATTCAACACTGGGTTGATACTATCGGCTTGTAATGTGTTTAGCGGCATAACTGGGTAGAGGATATTTCCTATCGTATCTTTAATACTTGGGATGATGGTGGAGATATCAAAATCACCTTGAGCAGAACCTAAATTTTCCAATAGGTCACTAATATTCGGTAATTGACCCGAGAGGTTTTCAGTCAATTGGTTGAATTGATCCGTGAAAGAACCAAAATCAATTTTTTCAGGAGCAAGATTGCCGAGCAAATCGCCAATATTTGGAATGGTGAGTTGATCGAGGAACTGAGTCGCTTCACCGTTACTGTCCATCAGAGCAATGACTGGTTTCAATGAATCAATCACTTGATTTAAATCAGTTTAAAGCGTCAGTAAGGATGGATTGTTAACCACATCCAAAATGGTGCTCACGCTATTTAATACATCATAAATCGCTTTGACGGTTTGAGCCTGATCCGTATTGATGACATCACTTTTTGCCAGTAAATCTAAAAGCGGATTAAGTCCTTTGATCACCCCTGAAATGGTCTCAGAGATATTCCCTTGGTTAGCTGATGAAATGGCGGTCACTAGATTGGTCACACTTCCAATCACAGTCGGTAAAGCATGACTCAATTGTTCCATATCAATAGATGAGTTGTCTTTATCGATTGAAGCTAATAAAGGTAGGAGTGCGCTGGTTGCACCTTGTGCAATTTGCCCAAAGTCGATGTTTCCAGAAGACGAACTCCCAATCATTTGAATAATGGGTTGCGCATATTCTAAAACTTGGCTGAGTGTATTAATAATTTGCGTTGAATCTGTTGCCCCTGTTGCGCTTCCAAGCATAGCAAGCAGTGGTTTGATGGCATTTACAGCGCTATTGATATTGTCTGGAAGATTACCTTGGTTATTGGTACTACTCAGTAAACTTTGCAAGCTGTTGACAATTGTAGGTAATGATTGAACCAACTGATTCATCTCTGTCGAGCCAGCGTTGCTACCTAAATTTTGTAGGAGTGGTTGCAGTGTTGTCATCAAAGTCTTGAGTGCATCCGAATTTAAACCGTTATTGGATGTAAGACTTTGAATCGTGCTAATCACTTGCGGAAGTGATTTAGTCAGTGCGCTAAAATCAAAAGACTTTGTGCCACCTAAATTACCCAATAATCCTGTCAGCGTATCTGTGATATTGGTTAAAGGTTAAGCGGGTTAAGTAGGTTACTGACTGTGCTGCTAATTGTACTGAGTTGTAAGGATGGGCTAAGTACAGAACTTAATTTTGAGCTGAGTGAACTTAGTGATTTAATTGCCATGTTTATTCTTCCGTTTTTGTTTTTTTGTATATTTATGAACCGCCGCTATTTTTTTAATGTAATTACCAAACCTAGTAAATAAGTGAAAAAAAGCAAAATGTGAAATAGAGCGCACATTGAAAAATAGAGTAAAAATAAAAAATTGAAAAATATAAAATAAAATATATTTTCCTTTTATCTAAAATTGATTTATTCAGATCAATGGAATGCATCGAGAAGCTTTATTGGTAGGTTGTCTAAAGACGTCATTTAGAATATAAAAACTAAACTTTGATGAAAAAACATTCATTTAATCACGATATTTATGCAAATTATTATGTTTATAATGCGTATGAGCTTTATTATTTTTAATAAATTATGCTATACATGAGAAAACTTGCACATAAATGCTGATTTTAAAATTTACAATAACATTGAAAATGACAACAGACGTTTGATGAATTGAGATCATCAACACTGTTTTCAAAAATGGCTGGAGTAGACTGATGGAACTAGACCGTTTTGATAAACAAATTTTAGAAATTTTGACCCATGAAGATGTCAATTTAAATGAACTGTCAGAGCGGGTGAATTTATCGGTCAGTTCAGTTCATCGTCGGATCAAACAATTGATTGATCACAATATTATTAGTGGTTTAAAGCGTGAAATAAATTATCAAAAACTCGGCTTTAGTCTGCATGTCTTGCTGCAAGTCTCTTTAAGTAAACACGATACCGATACATTTGCTAAATTTTTAGAAGAACTTGAAAGTATTCCAGAAGTGATCAATGCTTTTTTAGTGACAGGGCAGTCGGCAGATTTTATTGTTGAAGTCGTTGCGCGTGATATGGAAAATTATAGTGAAATTTTACTCAAACGCATTGGTAAAATTGAACACGTGGTTGCACTACATTCAAGCTTCGTCATTAAGCAATATAACGTCTTTAACTGTAATGGCTTATTGAATAAAGTTTAATAATATATGGAATATGAGAGAGTATTTCGCAACTTTCAGTAATAAAAAAAACGCACCGATGGGTGCGTTTTATATTTAACAAAAAAGAAGTTATAGAGCTTCTAATTCAGCCATCACTTCATCTGTAAATTCAACGTTGGTGTACACGTTTTGAACATCATCAAGATCTTCAAACATATCAATCATTTTAATGATTTTTTTCGCTTGTTCGATATCAGAGATTAAAGCTTTAGTTGAAGGGTTCATCACAACTTCAGCGTTATCAGATTTTAGACCTGCCGCAGCAAGTGCATCTTGTACATCACCAAAAGTTTCAGGTGTTGTGATGACTAAAATTTCTTCTTCATCAACTTCGATATCTTCCGCACCAGCTTCTAAAGCGACGTCCATGATTTTATCTTCTAAAGAAACATCTTCAAAAGTAATCTCACCACGTTTGGTAAACATGTAAGCAACTGAGCCAGCAGTACCTAAGTTACCGTCTGTTTTAGAGAAACAGTGACGAACATCTGGAACTGTACGGTTCAAGTTGTCAGTCATTGTTTCAATAATTACAGCAACACCGCCTACGCCATAACCTTCATATGTTACTTCTTTTAGATCAGCATTTTCTTCACCGCCAACACCACGTTGGATGGCACGGTTGATGGTGTCACGTGTCATGTTTGCAACTAATGCTTTTTCAACAACAGCACGTAAACGTGGGTTAGAGGCAACATCACCACCGCCTAAGCGTGCAGCTGTAACGATTTCACGAATAAATTTTGTGAATACTTTAGCGCGGCTCGCATCTTGTTTTGCTTTACGATGCTTAGTATTAGCCCACTTGGAATGACCCGCCATGCGAAATATGCTCCTTGTAGATTGGCCTTATGCCTATCAAATTGAGCAAATTCTACCATAATGGCTTTTTTGTGTGAAAGTACTGGATTTGAGGAAATGAATAGGTGGAAAAAAAATATCCAGTAGAATGAAAAAAATCATTCAAATTTGTAAATATGTTACTCATTTTTCTAATGTTGATAATATTTCTAAATCAGGGTGGGAGGGTTGATATAAATGCAACACTTAAAATTATTAAGATGCATTTATATCAATCAGCGTTTACAGAGTAACTTAATCTATATTTTTAGGTTCTGGAATGACGATATCTAGGCTTACATTTTCTTTATAGAGTTTTTTGATTAGTGCTAAGTCATGGTCAAGTTCGGTGGGATGAATCTTACCGAAAATACCACCTTGTTTTGTTTTTGAATTGGCATACATCAATACAATTGGCACGCCAGCAGCTTTAGCGATATGCCAAAAACCAGTACGAATAGGCTTACGTGCTTCACCACGCGCAGCACGCGTTGCTTCTGGTGCAATTACTAGGTTGAATTTTTCATTTTTTTCAAAATGCTCAACCATTTGAGTCACGATATCTTTATTGGCTTTTCGGTCAACTGGAATACCGCCAATGGCTTCAAGTACAGGTTTAAATGGGCCTTTAAATAGCTCTTTTTTAATCAATGTGTGAATTTTAATGTCATAGATTTGGCATAGCGCAAGAGAAAGAACTGCATCCATCATCGAGGTGTGCTCAAAGCCCACAATAACTTGTTTGTTCTCTAATACATCAGGTTCAACGTGGTATTTCCAGCCCGCAAGTTTAAATGCAGATTCGCCAATAAATTTTTTCAACATAATGAGTGAAACGGTGATTTTGAAAAGGTGTAATTTCTGCTTGTTTGTGAAATCAGTCAAGAGGCTTTATGTCAGAAAATCGATTGTTTGCTTATTCAAATTATTTTGCTCAGCTTGTACTGATAGAAAATAGCAATAATTGAATTAATTTTTATACAGCAAACATATCATCATAGATAAAAATACTCTTAAAAATTGTCGAAATATGTCTATTCAGGAAATGAATAACTTATTAGACTTTTGTCGTAGGATTAAATTATTAATCTGATTGTTTGAACCCTTTCTGAATATGGAGAATGCCAAATGATTTCATCTACAGCTGTATACTTTGCAATTGCGATGTTTGCTTTGGTTGTTCTTTGGTCAATTGTGGAGGTTTATCTTGATATGAAAAAGCCAGAACAGGCTGAATCGTAATTTTGTATACTTTTTAAATTACTTTTCACTCATTTCTTTCAGTCATCAATCAACCTATTTAATTTAGTTATTATTTATTAAATAATCGTTTTTAAATATAAAAAGTAAATCCATTTTTAACATTTTTCTTTTCCATTACGAGCAAATTTTAATTTATTTTCATCTTACTACCTAAGCTAGCTTATTTCTCGTAATTCATTTTTGAAGTCAAAATTCAGTTTTTAGAGTGCAAAATGAATGGTTTGTATACATATTAGACTGCTGAGAAATTGAATTTTGAATTATTTAATTTGATATTTTTGAGACATTAAAAAACCCCTTACGATTAATGCACGTAAGGGGTTGTTTTATATGGTGGGCCCACACGTTACCATACTTTAACTTAAATCATTGTTTTAACGAAGTTTATTTTTAAAAAGAAAAAAAGATACAAAGTTGGATACACGGGTTGTTTTTGTTGTTTTTTGTAAAAAATTAATTTCACCTAGATCAATAATACCTTGAATCAATTCCATTCTGCTAATAATTGCATATATAGGGATTTTTTAGTTTTATGATTTATATAATTGCTTAATATCCCAACTGACAAAACTGACAAAACGATGTTCTGTCAGTTTTGTCAGTGCCATTTCAGCTCATTTCGTAAATTTTTGGATTTATCCAATAGCGTTTTGTTGGTCGTCCACCTTTTACTGTCGCCTCAATCTCTTCAACGTGTACCCAACATGCATCATTTAAGATATCAACAGCTTCATATATATTCTGCATGTCTGTTAATGATTTCCAATTTTTACGAAATAGCTCTCTTGCACTAAAACCGTCTGTACGCCATTTATCTGACTCTGGAAGTTTTTTCAATTTGTTAGCTAATGTACTTGCTCTAAAGTTAGAAGAATGTAGTACAAGTCCATAAATTCTTCTTGCATGACTTTCTAAATATTCACACCACTCAATTGCCATTTCAATAGCACTCTTACTAACTCCACCTACACTACCTAAATTAATGCCATCAATAACATGAAATAGTAATGCCAATCCTGCCAAGAGTTTTGGATATTTAGATAAATGTTCTTGGATTATCGGATGCTCCTCTCGAGGTATTTTTTCCTTATGAAGTAATGTCATCCATTCCCTAAAAATATTTTGAGCCTCATCTGAAAACACAAAATAAGGTTTTTTGTTATAGTTATCCGAAGTATAAGCACCTATATCATGAAGAGAAACTTCATTAAGTTCATCCATACTTTCAAATATTGAATAAACAGCATTTCGTGCATCTTTATTTGGGATTCGATCAACATATTCCCAGCTTTCAACATCAGGATACACAATCAATTGGAAGCGCTGGATAAGCCCATCATTTCCTAAGCCTTTTATTGCTGGTTCTAGGTATTTAATTAATTTATCAGGTTGAATTCCTCCCATGACGGTTAAGCAATGATTTGGAATAAATTGCGGTCCTCTCCCAATTCGATCAACTTGATATGATCCGGTCCCATTCCAGCCTTCCAGAAAGAAAGGTTTGCATAATCCACCATCTTTTTCAAGAAATGCAAATAATCCAACAAGCTCATCACGGAATACTAAAATTCCATTTGGATTATTTACTTCCAAGTCTGATAAAGCTTCTATCGTTGTATCATCAGTTTTATACCGCTTTTCTGGTATATCCTCTTTATTAGCTACTTCATTTTTTTTATTGGCTTCAATTCTAAGCTCTTGCTTAGCAATTTTTAAAAATAACTCTTCACGCTCAATTTCATCTTTTATTTTAGTAAGTTCTTTTTTTAGTTCTTTGAGCTCCTGCTCCGCAGATAATTTTTCAGCTCGCATCTTAATAACTAACTCGTCATTTGAGCAATTAAAATTATGATTTATTTCAATTTTATCTATTTCCATATCAAAATCTTTAGACTTACTTGTTTCTTTTTCTTTATCTATTAGTTGTGAAATTGGACGAAGCCCTGCTTCATAGGCTGGTGATTTCTTCATACTAGGTGTTCCAACTATTGCACTCCATAGATTTGACATCACTCTCCAATCCCCTAAAGGTTTAGGTTTAATCGTCACTTTTGTACCTAGTACCGAACCTAGTGATGATAATAGTGTGACTGCAACAAAATCTACTGGCATTTTATCTGCACGTTCAGCCTCATCAAACACATAATCAGCAAGATCCATTGGTAACATACTTTTGGTAATTTTTTTTACAGGCAACAATTCAGCTCTAATTGGTTGTGGCTCTTTCCAATCAATTAGTTGAGTGCTAGCGATAAGATTATTTATCTCATTCTCTAATTCTTTGGTACATGTAAAAGAGTCTACAGGTAGAGATAAACCAATAATTTTAATATTTAAACTAACAAGACGCCTTTTTAGATCCCTCACATGATCACAAGTAGTAACAATACAAACCTCATTAAATTTTTCTTTAATCTGCTGAGCTTTATTTTGACTTAAATTATTTACTAATAATATTTTATATTTTGAGTCTGATAGTTTATAAGCAGTTTGACTATCTTCCGTTACTAAAAGCACTGACTTACTTTTTTCATTAAAAATGATATTACCATTCCCAATATTTATTTCATTACCTTTAATTAAATTTATGAATCGTAATCCAATAATTTCACCATTTAAATCTCTCAACGGTATAACTGGCATGTCCTCTAGATTCGGATAGTTCTCTAAATTTCTAGTAGCCCTTTTGAATTCTTTAGGCAGTAGGCCATAAATCCTATTCATAGCATTTGCTGTTTCAGTTCCCTCCTGAATTACCATTGAATCATATTCAAAGTAATCAGCAGCATTTGTGCTTTCTGCTTCTTCAACAGCTATGCTTGTATTGTTTGAATATTTTGAATTCATTTTCCGCCCTCCAGCTCAGAATCTGAAGGATTCAAACTTAAAACCCATTCTTTAATTTCGATTTCACGATAAAAAACACGAGCTTGTTTTTTATCTCCAAATTTTATTGGCTTTGGAAATGAAGAATCTTTTTGTTGCAAGTTATATAGCGTATTTCTACTAATTTTTAGAATACGGCAAACATCTTTAATCTTCAAAAGCATTTGTGAGCTCCAATAACAATGCTAGAGCCATCATGGTTTTTTTGAATTTATAAGCCCTTATGTTTTTTTAATATTTTTCCAAAAAAAACCTAAACAATTGAAATAAATTATTTTATTTTTAATATTTCTTTAACTTTAGCCTTTGCGGCATCATCACTTAGTACATCTAAGTCGGTGTAAAAAATTTGAATTAATTTAGAAATTATATTTATATTGTATGGTCTCTTATCTGGGGAAATCTCTGCCTTTCCATCAATATCCCACATGCTTTTAATAAAGAATGTTCTATGCGATGTATTATCAACTCGTGGAGATTTCATATTTAATATTTCTGTTTCTATTTTCTTGTAAAAAAAATCAAGCAGATCACTATCCACAAATTCAATATAATCAATTAATTTATTATATATTTTTTCACTTAGTAAAATATCATTATATTTTCTTAAAAACTTATATTCTGGTATTTTTATATCATCTTCCATACCACTTAAAGGAGAAATATAATTATTATTTTTCATATACTCCAAAAAATCTTCAATATCTTTATTATCATATTTTTTTGCATATTCTTTTAGTTCATGAAATCTTACATCTATCATTTCCATATCTATAACAGCAATTATTTTTTCTTCTCTCAAATAATTCAAAATCTTATTAACATAGCTTGAACTTAAATAAAAAACTGTTGTCTTAGTTTTCGATAGAGGCGATGCATTTAATAAATTTGTCATTTTATTTTTTGCTGACTCAAGTTTATTGAGCCAATTTTTCAATTCAGTGCCACTATATACCAAACCACTATCTAGTTTTTCCTTATATTTTATTGAGAAATAATATTTTTTAGAAAAAAGAATTAAATCACTTAGCTTTAACTCACACTCCAATATTTTTTTAAAAGACTTATCCTCCAACAATAAATAAATTTTCTCAACATGGAAATCCTTTTCCTCATTACTAAGGTAAGTTTTAAATTTTAGATTATTACTTATAAATTTAATTTTAATAAATTTATTATTAATTTTGCTATATTCTTTTAGAAATATAGCTACTTCCTCTTTGTCTTCTTGTGTAACTCTTTCCATTTAATTATCTCAAATTGAAATTCTGCGTTACTGATTTATAAACCAGTATAAAATTTCTCAATCAACTGGCGTGTCTTGACCAGCAAATTGCTAAACACGTTCTCCCGTTCAAACAGCTTAACCTTATAGTTAGGCAAGTCCTTCAACTCTTCTTTACGTGGTAGGCGTTTGGTGAACTCATAATGCTCCAGAACCTGCTTCATGGCTTCTGGTTTCAGGTTTTCTTCTTTACAAAGATGCTGATAGGCCTGTTCTTTTTCAGCATCCCAGAATTCAGCAAAAGCTGTTTGGACGCTTTGGCCGTTGATCATCTTAGGCATGTTTTCTTCAATGAATTTTTGAATGAGGTCTTGCTTATCGTGCAAACTAATATCGCTACTGATTAAATCGTAAATTTGCGCTTGGTACTTCTGACGCTTGTCCTCTGAGTCTGTATCAACAACAAGCTGTAGCAGATTAATGATATAACCAACATTAATGCGGTCACTGTGCAGTAAATCCAGTTGAAAATCGACATCATCCAGTACCGATACTTTTTCTTTCTTGGTGGTCTTTCTAACGGCACGGCATAGGTCAGCATACTTAGAGGCGAAATTCGCAAAGTGCTGTTTATCCAGTTGTGTTTGGTCTTGATCGTACTCAATAAAAGTTTGTAATTGCGCGTTATAGCGCATCACTTCACGGAAAGCTTTAATAAATTCCAGTTGCTGTTCTTCAGTAACAAGATCATCGACTGATTGGTAATTGGGCGTTAAGGCAAACAGTTTGCTCACCGCTGCTTGGTAATCCTGTTCGATATCCGCATAGCTTGGAACAAGGACGATCTGGGTCGTTTCTTTATTGGAAAATAGTGCCAGCGCTTCATCCGTTGCACGTTTTAGGTTACGGAAACAGATGATATTGCCAAATGGTTTTTTATCATTATAGACACGGTTGGTACGAGAGAATGCTTGAATCAATCCATGATATTTTAGATTTTTATCGACATACAAGGTATTTAGCGGCTTAGAGTCAAAGCCCGTGAGGAACATATTGACCACAATTAGAATATCAATCTGTCTGTTTTTTACGCGCTGTGCAATGTCGCGGTAGTACGCATAAAATTGATCACCAGAATTGTAATTGGTTTTGAACTGTCGGTTGTAATTGGCAATGTATCGATCTAGCTTATCCCGACTGGATGAATTGACCTGAGTTGGAATATCTGCGGCTTCTTCGTGAATCAAGCCAGTTAAGTCATCAGTCGGTACAGCCTCATTTGCCGCATAGGAAAAGATGGTGGCAATAGTCAACGGTTTAAATATCCGACCTTGTGCTTCATCTTCAATTTGCTTTTCAGCCTGCACCTTTTCAAAGAGGTCGTAATATTGGGTCAGTGTTTCGACCGAACTGACACAGAACATTGCGGTAAATTCACGATTACGAGTTTTGGTATCGTGAATATTGACAATGTAGCGGGCAATCATTTCTAGGCGTTGTGGGTTGTCATACAGTTCTTTGGTATCGATGCCTTCTACGTCTTCCTCATAACTTTCATTCGTCGCCATGCCTTTGGCGGTGTATTTGCCACGATAATCAATCTGGAACTGCAAGACGTTACGATCACGGATGGCATCCACAATCACGTATTTATGCAAACATTCATTAAACAGGTAATCTGTGGTCAGTTTTAAACCTGCTTTGCTTTGGCTGTTCTTTTCAAAAATAGGCGTACCGGTAAAACCAAACATTTGAGCATTGCTGAAGAATTTTTTGATGTTCTGATGGGTCTCACCAAATTGACTGCGATGACATTCATCAAAAATAAAGACCACTTTTTTATTTTTAAGATAATCAATCGATTCTAAATAACGTTCAGTGCTTATTGCCCGATTGAGCTTTTGTATGGTGGTCACAATCAGTTTGTCATGACGTTGATCGAGCTGTTTTACCAAGGTCGATGTGTTATCGGTGCTGTCGACGCTGTCGGCTTTAAAAGCATTAAATTCGCGTGAGGTTTGCGTATCGAGGTCGTTACGATCGACCACAAACAAGACCTTTTCAACATCGGGCATTTGCATGATGATCTGACTGGCTTTAAATGAGGTCAGGGTTTTGCCTGAACCTGTAGTGTGCCAGATATAGCCGTTCTGATCGGAGTGTTGCACATGCTCCACAATTTTATGTACTGCATAAATCTGATAGGGACGCAGCACCATCAGGCTTTTGGTGGTTTCTAGCAGCACCATGTACTGAGTCAGCATTTGGGTCAGATGCTGCTGATTGAAAAAAGCTTCGGCAAAGTCGACAATTTCATTGATGTGTTTGTTATGGACATCCGCCCATGGAAAGGCAAACTCGATACCTGTGGTGCCGTTGGAGTAATAACGGGTATTGGCACCGTTACTAATCACAAACAGCTGAATAAAACCAAACAGCCCTTGTCCTGCCCAATAGGCTTCTCGGGTATAGCGTTGTGTCTGATTAAATGCCTCTGCAATCTCCATACCACGCTTTTTAAGTTCAATCTGTACCAATGGCAAGCCATTGACCAAAAGCGTGACATCAAAGCGACTGGTACGCCCATTGTGATCACGATGGTCGATGGTGATTTGATTGGTGACTTGGTATTTGTTCTTGGTTGCGTCATCAGATAAAAAAAAGATATGACCACTAGAACCATCGTCAAATTTGACAGGGAATAAGTCACGTAAATTTTTAGCCCGTTCAAAGACTGTGCCAGTATTCAAATGGCTAATGACTTGCTTCCATTCAGCATTTGATAGGGGAGGAAGTGCATTGGCACGTTCAATTTGTGCTTTTAGGTTTGACAGTAAAGCGGCTTCATCTTTAATGGTGACATTGGCATAGCCCAAGCCATTGAGCTGTGTAATAAGTTCATTTTCAAGTTGTGCTTCGCTTTGTACTGTCATTTTTTGCTCTGATACGCATTAGATATAAAGAATTATTTCCACTCAGTTTCGACACGATTTAAAATTTTTTGAGTGAACACAATGAGTTTTGTTACATCATGTAGATCGAATAAGTTAAATTTCCAAGATATTCCCCAGTATTGATTATTTTTTCCTTCGTACCATTCTTTTTCGATAGGGTAAGGGTTTTTCTTAAGCTGTATTTTTACGTTTTTCATAATTTCATCTGTTGGATTTTGAATATACATATTGATACTGCAACCCATTGGTGATGTATTGATATGTAGATTTAAAACCGTATCTGACCAATCCTTCCAATTATTTCCAATGAATCTAAGAGCAGGTGTACCATTCCAAGTATGTCTTCTTACATAAGGCTCATATTCTTCGCCTAAAGCTATCTGTAAGGCATTATTTACATGGTCAATGATTTCTTGATAAACATTTTCTCGTAGATCAACGAGTTCTTGTATTTTTTGCATGTTATCAATAACAAATTTTAAGCTTTCCATATCTGTTTCCAATGATTCATTAAAACTATCTAAATGTAGTAAAAAATCTCGTGCAAAAACTCCCCATTTATTTAAAGGATTATTAATAATTTGCATTCCTAGTGTTTGTTTTAATTGGGTTGTAAAATCTGAATATGACAGCCCAAGCCAACCTTCTATATTTGTGTAGCCATTTGGACTAAAAACTAAAGGAACAAGTTTCTTTTCAATACCTGTTTCTTGTTTTATTTTATTGATATCTTTAAGTTTTTTATTTGCCCAACTTAAATACTCTTTAAATGGGTTATTTTGTGTGTGATAAACTTTAACTTCTACTACGATTAAAGCTGTATCCGTTTCTAACCATAGATCAATAAATTTTCCTTTATCTGTGATTTGTTGAGTGACGATCTCTAATACTTCACCAAATTCAAACTCAGAATATTTTTCATTTTGTTTGATAGCTTCGATAAACCCATCATAAAAACCTGAATTTAGGCTGTGTTTTTCATTTGGATCTAGAAAGAATGCAATCAGTTCTGTAATCGGATTTTCATGATGACTTTTTAAGGCTGGGCAGAGTAAAACTTGAAGTGCGACATAAACCACCTAATTAATTTAAAGGGTTTATGGAGTATATAAAATTGTCATACCATCATCTTAACTTTGAAGATCGTACTGCATTAATGCTTGAGTCAAGA
>NZ_VOYM01000023.1:0-43614 GCF_013420285.1 Acinetobacter sp. YH01019 | reverse complement strand
AATTTCAAATTGTGCAGCTACCGCTCGAATAGAATAACCTTCCTCAAGTTTAGCTAAAATTTTACGTCTAAAATGTTCTGAATAACTCATTGCACCATTGTATTGGTTTTATAATGATTTGACTATACAACTATACAGAAATTATTGAATGTAATTTTTGATAATTTGCTTTATAAATTTACATAGAGTCTCAGTTAATTACAAAATAAAACAAATAGCTTTTTAAATCAGGCTATTTTGGAAAAAGTTCATGTAAAAAAAACCTGCCCAATTGGCAGGTCTTTTTGTTTTGTCGATTTTCTTAAGCGAACATATTCGTTGCTGCTGAATATAAAATCCATAGAATTGCAATAGCAACGACTGGTTCAACAATTTTTGACCATGTTGGTACTGTTGCTTCTACAGCCACATTATTATCATCGTGCTGAGCGTTTTGTTGATGAACCATCTGATTAAACTCCTTCATAGATGCCTCTAATGATATATCTTCTTGCAGATTTGGTTTAGAGCCTAGAAGTTCTGTTAGGTTGTTTGTTGACCAAACCCAGTCATCTGCTTGACCAGAAAGATGTTCAATTTGTCCATTTAATAATTCGCGAATGCTCTGTAGCGAGTGAGAGCCTGTATCATGAAGTTGTTTCAGTTCAAGTAATTGCAAATGAAACACTTCAGTTGTTAGTTGCTCTAGTTCAGTTCGACTCAATGTTGATGCATTTGATGGATTTGTTGTTAAATGGCGAGAAACTTCCTGAATATACAATTCATCTGGATTTGAAATCTCTTGATAAACCTTTTCACCATTACTGCGTAATTGATTAATCAGTTCACCAAGTGTTAAGGCATTGATTTGACGGATATGTGAGCGTTTTTCTTCACGATCTAGATGACTTAAAAGCATAGGCTTTTGAGATTCAATTTGTTCTGCGAAATATTGTACTAAATCAAAAGCCATGATTTGCTCCGTTGTTTTAATCGAGCAACCTTAAACCCGGTTTTTTCTTTGGTTGCTCTTGTTGTTCTTGATCGTTTGATTTTAAAGCATTTTGCTCTTGATTGATATCTGCATATTCAGCTGGATCAAAGAACATGCCTTGCCCATTTTCACGAGCATAGATACCTAATAAGGCACTAAACGGAACATAGAGATTTTGTGAGACGCCACCGAAACGTGCCGAAAAGGTAATAGCATCATTGCTCATATGTAAAGCGTGCGTTGCATGGGGTGCAATATTTAAAACAATCTGACCATCTTGTACATATTGTACGGGTACCATCGTGTCTTTTTGCGTTGCATCGACCAATAAGTAAGGGGTTAACTGGTTATCACAAATCCATTCGAAAAGTGCACGGGTAAGATAAGGTCTGGTTGGGCTTAATGGAATATCTTGATCTGACATAATCGTTACTCTAAAAATTGGAAATAAAATTACTGTTTTGGCAAGAATTCGCTATAGCGATTTTTTTCTTGCAAGGTCAAAGATTTAATAAATGCAGGACGACTAAAAATGCGTTGGCAGTATAAGAAAATAGGTCTACATTGTTGTTTTGGTAGTTGAATACCCATAACTTTGAGTCGAAGGAAAATTGGTGCAAGCATACAGTCGAGCATGCTGAATTGTTCAGACATAAAATATGGATAATGCTGAAAAAGTGGTGTGAGTGATATTAATGTATCACGAAGTTGCTTTTGTGCTTTGTGTTTTGCTTGTTCATTAAGTGTATCAGGGTGGCGGAGCATGACGTCAGCAAGCTTCAACCAATCTTGTTCAAAACGCCATACATATTGACGCTGTTCTGCCCGTGGCATCGGGGCATCTGCATAGAGTTTATTTTGACGATAACGATCATCCAAATACTCTGCAATGATGCTGCTTTTATATAGTTTTAAACCATTTTCAATCATCATTGGAAGTTGATTATATGGATTCAAACTTGCTAAATCTTCGTCTTCATCATCTGCAATGATTAGGTTATGTTTAATTTGCTTCTCTGCAAGTACATAGCGTATCCAGTGTGAGCGAAAGTCATCCGCATGACTGTAAAGCGTAATCCCTTGGAGGGGTGCGTTTTCGACTGACATAATCCGAAGCAATGAGAAATGAATAAGATAGAATACTAAATATGGGCTATAAAATCACGGAGACTTTAGCAATATCAATTCAGTTGTACTTAAAATCACAATTTTATTTGATTTCATCTGATATATTTTCATGCTATCCCATGTAATTGATCCTCATTGCATTATGAGCATTGCACTTGTACAAAAATTACTATTTTTCTCTACCGTTATTTTTATGGGCATTGGTTTTTATACGGCGCTCGCCGGTAGTTATGCCTCTGATTATGGAGCAGAGGATGATAGCCCTGAACAAAAAAGCAAAATTACTATCTGTACAATTGCACTAACATTGTCGGTAATATGCTTTATTGCGAGTTTGAGTCTCTTTATTTATCGGGTCGTTATTCTATTTACATCATCTTCATAAAATGAAGACATAAAAAAACCTCGGCATAAGCCGAGGTTCTTTTGTCCGATTCGGTAAACGAATTAACGTTTAGAGAATTGAGGACGTTTACGAGCTTTACGTAAACCAAGTTTCTTACGTTCAACTTCACGAGCATCACGAGTAACGAAACCAGCTTGACGAAGAGCAGGTTTAAGTGTTTCGTCAGAAGCGATCAATGCACGAGTAATACCGTGACGGATTGCGCCTGCTTGACCACCGATACCACCACCTGAAACAGTGATGTAAAGGTCATATTTAGTAGTCGCTTCAAGAAGCTCAAGTGGTTGGTTAACAACCATACGAGCAGTCTCACGACCGAAATACTGTTCTAAAGAACGGTTGTTAATTACGAGTTTACCAGTACCAGCTGATAGGAAAACACGTGCAGTTGCGGTCTTACGGCGACCTGTACCATAGTTAGTAGCCATGTGCTGTATCCCTTAGATGTCCAAAACTTGTGGCTGTTGAGCAGTATGAGGATGCTCAGTACCAGCGTACACTTTCATTTTTTTGATCATTGCATAACCAAGAGGACCTTTTGGCAACATACCTTTAACAGCTTTTTCAAGAACTGCTTCAGGTTTGTGAGCAATTAACTTCTCAAAGTTAGTCTCACGGATACCACCAGGGAAACCAGTATGGCGATAGTATTTCTTATCAAGTGCTTTTTTACCAGTCACTTGAATTTCTTCAGCATTGATTACAACGATGTAGTCGCCAGTGTCAACGTGAGGAGTATAAGAAGTTTTGTGCTTACCGCGTAAACGACGAGCGATTTCAGTCGCAAGGCGACCTAAAGTTTTGCCAGAAGCATCAACAACATACCAGTCATGTTGAACTTCAGCTGGCTTAGCGCTGAGAGTTTTCATTAAACCACTACCTATTATAGTTGGTTTGGACTATGGAATCTGTCCAAACAAAAGGAGACGCGATTCTAAACGAATACGTGAAGAATCACAAATGAAAATATAAAATTTCAAGCGCTGTATTGTAGTGTATTTCTTCATCAATAAACAGCCTATAATTCAAAAAATATAAAAAACTAGATGAAAATAAAATTATGTCTGATCACACTCAGAGAGCAACATTAGAAATAGTCCCATTTTGGCAAACATGGTTTCGCATCATTTGGATTTTAAACCTTCTCATAGTTAGCCCATTTTATTTATATCTTGTGCATTTACATGGTGTAGGAGATGCGGTCATGGTCTTATTGATGGCATTGTTTTTATGTTTTGTCACTTACTACATTGTATATTTATTATTGGCTTCCTTGATAATTGGTGGAATCTCATTTTGGTTGCTGTCATGCTATCCTCAACGGTTGAAACGCATTGAAAAATGGGTTTTTATTGTAATTGCTATGGTTTGGGCGCTGGGTATCTTAGGCTTCGCTTTTGAAGTAATTCCATATCATGTTTTACAGCGAACATATTTCTGACAGGTATGTATTTCGCACATAAAAGATTTAGTTTCAGCAGTATTGAGTAATGAGCAGTATAATAAAGCTGTCTAGCTACCAAGGAAAAGGCGTCGTGCTCCCTTTATATATCACTAGCGGTGAACCTGCAGGAATTGGCCCAGATATTTGCCTAAGTTTGGCAGATCGTATTGATGAGCGTCCTATTGTCGTTTTGGCTGATAAGCAGATGTTGCAGCAACGAGCGGAACATTTAGATTTAAATGTAGAATTGGTTGATTATGTGGGGCAACAAGATTCTTGTGCGGTAGGACAGCTCTATGTGGAGCATGTTCCTTTAGCGGATACTGTAGTTTTAGGTCAGCTTGATGCCAATAATGCGGCTTATGTATTAGAACAATTGCGCCGATCTGCTGATTATGCCATGTCAGGAAAAAGTGTCGGTGTGGCGACAGCGCCAGTGCAAAAATCTATCATTAACGATGCCGGTATTCATTTCAGTGGTCATACCGAGTTTTATCAAGAGTTTGCTGGCGTTCCGCGTGTGGTGATGATGCTCGCAACTAAAAAATTACGAGTGGCACTGGCAACCACACATTTAGCGTTGCGAGATGTACCTGATGCTATTACCCCCGAGCGCTTACATCAAGTGATTGATATTTTAATTCATGATCTGAAAAGTAAATTTAAGATTGAGCAGCCTAATATTTTGGTGTGTGGCTTAAATCCGCACGCGGGTGAAGATGGATATTTAGGCATGGAAGAGATCGAAGTGATTAATCCTGTTCTGGAAAGCTACCGTGAGCAGGGCGTTCACATGAGCTTGAGCTTGCCTGCGGATACTTTATTTACCCCTGAAAATTTAAAAGATGCCGATGCGGTTTTGGCGATGTATCACGATCAAGGCTTACCTGTGTTAAAATCGCAGGGCTTTGGTGAAGCCATCAATATTACTTTGGGCTTACCGTTTATTCGTACCTCTGTCGATCATGGCACAGCACTCTCCCTTGCAGGTACTGGTCTTGCAAAAAGCTCTAGCTTACATGTGGCTGTGGACTTAGCGCTTGATTTAGCGCGTCAATGATCTTGTTTTATTTACACGTTGGAAATGTCTATGTATCAAATTAATGCCCTAAACCCCAAAGACGAAGGGCATCACACGCGTAAGCGTTTTGGGCAAAACTTCTTACATGACCAACGTGTCATTGCTAAAATAGTACGTTCGGTGAATCCACGCTCAGGGGATAATATCGTCGAAATTGGCCCTGGTCTTGCAGCGTTAACCTCACCGTTAATTGGTGAGTGTGATGCTTTAACAGTGGTTGAACTTGACCGTGATTTGGCTGCAGGTTTGCCGGGCCGTGTACCGCATCCTGAGCGTTTAACCATTGTAGAAACAGATGCTTTGAAATATGACTTTACTGAGCTATTTCAAGAAGGTCGTCCGCTACGCGTTGTTGGTAACTTGCCCTATAATATTTCAACGCCTTTGTTATTCCATCTCTTGGAGTTTGGTGACAAAGTGAAAGACATGCACTTCATGTTGCAAAAAGAAGTGGTTGATCGTATTACCGCCGAGCCAAACACTAAAGAATATGGCCGTTTGTCAGTGATGATTCAGTACTTCTGTAAGCCAACTTTCTTATTTGAAGTACCACCGGGATCATTTAATCCCCCGCCAAAAGTAACTTCTGCAGTATTCCGTTTAGAGCCATATGCAGCGAAACCAATTGTAGCGAAAAATGAAAAAGCTTTGGCGCGTTTGGTTTCACATGTATTTACTCAGCGCCGTAAAACCTTACGTAATAGCTTAAAAGGCATGTTGGTTGAAGACGGTTTTGAAAATGCTGGTGTTGATCCAATGGCACGTCCTGAGACCTTAACTTTAGCTCAGTTTGTTGCCTTGTCAGATCAAATGGTGGCTTAAATATGTCACGTGCAATTCGTTATAACTATGTGATCGGTGATGTACAAGGCTGTTTTGAAGCTTTAAAAGCATTATTAAAAGCCATTCAATTTGATGCAGAACAGGATTATATTTGGTTTGCAGGTGATTTAGTCGCACGTGGTGAAAACTCAGTCGGTGTGCTCAGATTTGTTAAAAAGTTGGTCGATAATGGTGTAGCTGCGACAGTTTTGGGTAATCATGATCTGACTTTATTGGCTGTTGCACGCGGTATTAAAGAGATTAATCCAAAAGATAATACGCTAGATGTCATTAATGCTTTAGAAAGTGATGATTTAATTGAATGGTTACGTCATCAGCCTTTGTGTTTATTTCCAAATGAACACACAGTTCTTACGCATGCCGGTATTCCACTGAATTGGACGACTGAACAGGCGGCTGCTTTAGCGAAAGAAGTAGAAGCTATAATTGGCCATGAGGACTTTGAAATCGTCGATGGCTTCTTGAAAGAGATGTATGGTAAAAAGCCAGATCTTTGGTCAGATGAGCTAGAGGGTAATGCACGTCTACGCTGTATTACCAACTATCTAACCCGCATGCGTTTGACTAACGCAGAAGGGTGTTTGGAATTCAGCTTTAAAGATAGTCTTGCAGATCCAATGCCGGAAGGCTTTAAACCATGGTTTGAGTTTGAATCACAGGCAGCACAGACTCACCAAGTTATTTTTGGTCATTGGGCAGCTTTACAAGGTAAAACAATTTCCGAGCAGATTCAAAACATCGATGGTGGATGTGTGTGGGGGCATCAACTTATGGCTTATCGCCTTGAAGATAAAAAAACTTTCGCAGTTGACAACCCGATGATGTAATAACTTGTTGATAAATAAAAAGCCACGTCAAAACGTGGCTTTTTTTATGATTCGTTAGGATTAATCAATACGAATCCAAGTTTGGTTGCGGCCTAATACAGATACACCGATACTAGCGCGAATGGTCAAGCGTTTACCTGTACCATTTAGACGAATTTTTGCGTCGTAAATTTTACCTGAAAGTGGGTCAATAATACGGCCTTTTGTATAATTTTTGCTGTTATCGACCTGCTTTAAACCGCGGATAATTTCCATACCTAAAATCGGTTGATTGGTATATGGTGCAGGACATTTATTACAGGTTCTTTGTGGTGTATAGCCTGGGCGAGGTGTAATTTTTATAATTTTGCCGGTAAAGGTGTTATTGGATTCTTTCTCAATGGTAATAATGGCTTTAGCAGCACCAGTTTTATCATCAATCTGTTGCCAAATTCCTGTGATATCGTTTGCAAATGCGGATACCGTAAAAAAGAAAGAACATAGTAAAAGTAATAATTTCTTAAACATCTTCGCTTATTCCCCTAAAAGCTTTTAAGAATGCGCTAGTATGTTAGAAACTTTAGTGGAATAGTCAACTTTATTTTTGTAATTTAATCATTCACTTATAAATAAGCCGCCTTACAGGCGGCTCTAAATTTCAACACTTTTTAGTCTTGGCGAATCCACGTTTGACTACGACCTAAGGCTGAAACGCCCATATAGCCACGCAGAGTTAATCGTTTACCATTGGCATTAATACGAACTTTTGCATCGTAAATTTTGCCTGCTAATGGATCAATCACACGACCTTTATCGTAATTATTGGTGCCTTGAACATGCTTCAGGCCAGTTAAAACATCCATACCTAAAATTGGTTTATTGGTATAAGGTGCTGGGCAGTTGTTACACGTGTCACGAGGCGTATAGCCAGGACGTGGTGTTACTTTGACAATTTTACCTGTAAATGTCCCATTACTATCTTTGCGGATTTCAATAATTGCTTTAGGTGAGCCTGTTTTATCGTCGATTTGTTGCCAAGTACCTGACAAATCTTGTGCGAAGGCAGAACTACCCATCATGGCAGCTAAGAATAAGAACCCCGCTTTAAATTTTTTCATCATTTTATCCCTGATAAGATTAGGTATTCACCTAAAAATGTAACGATTTATATTTGTATTAGTCCGCGCGAATCCACGTTTGGGTACGACCAATCGCAGAAATACCAAGGTAACCGCGCAAGTGAAGTCGTTTTCCATTAGCAGAAATTTTGCCTTTTAGACTATAAATTTTGCCTGTAAGTGGGTCTAAAATTTTGCCTTGCGAATATGAGTTTTCACCTTCAAGTTTCAAATTTTTAAAGACATCCATGCCTAAAATAGGTTGATTGGTATAAGGTGCTGGGCAATTTACACATTTCTCTTTAGGGGTATAACCCGGACGAGGTGTGATTTTGACAATCTTACCGGTATAGCTATCCTTGGCGTCTTTACGAACTTCAATTAACGCTTTTGGTGAGCCAGTTTTATCATCAATTTGTTGCCACGTGCCTGTAAGGTCTTGTGCATAAAGTGTAGAACAGCTAAAAAGTAAACCGAGTGCACCTGCCGAAATCAACTTTTTCACCATCATATTTCTAATCCTTTATCAATATAGTTTATGGTTGTTTATTGAACATCTTAGGTAAAAAAACAATCTAGAGCAACTCATCTAAGACGAATTATTCACTTTATTTATGTGAAATATGTCATTAGACACATTTTAAAATCAAAAGCTCAGACCCCAATGAATAAATTAATGGATTCGTAAAGAGTTAAGCTTTTGCTTTAATTGCAGCAGCGATCTTTTGTAATAGCTAAACGTTGCTGCAATATTCAATCTAGTCAATGGTAGATTGTTATTTTGATCATAAGTGTATTTTTTATACAAAACAATCATTTAAAATTGATTTATCAGTCACATTCTTTGTAAAAAGAGTATGAATGTTGGCAACCATATAGCCGTAAACACTGCATTGACTGCCATACCAAAAGCAGCATAACGTCCAGCAATACTGCCACGTTGCCATGCTTGAGCTGTACCTATGGCATGTGCCGCAAGGCCTAGGGCTAAACCTGATGCGCGTTCGTCATGAATATTTTTGAGCAGTAAGGGAGAAAAGGCAGCACCGATCACCCCAGATAAAATCACAATCAGAATGACTAAGGGGATAGGAGAGTGCAATAACGTTGCAATGTTAATCGCAATGGGGGTGGTGACTGCGCGCGTAGCAAAAGCCATGATTGTTGGATCAGAAAGATGGAGTAAATAAGCCAAGCCCATTGGGAGTGCAACGGCACTGATGCTGGCGAAGACTAAAATACTCACCACTGCTTTGAGTGGAAGATCGTCATAACGCATGGCTGCAAGTGGGATAGCTAAAGCGACGGTGACATATCCCAAGAGATGATTAAACAATGGATTGACTTGAGCCATATATTTTTCATAAGGAATGCCAAAGATAAACAGCAAAGCGATGACAAAAAACATTCCAATAACAATAACTGGAATTTGCGGAAATTTTTTATTGATGGGCTTTGCACAGATATATGCAATAAAAGTTAAAAAGAATCCATAAACGATTGCAAGCATGAATTAACGTCCTGTTATAACCATTTTTTTGCCATTTTTGCGTAAACCCAAAGCGGGATGAGTGTGCTGAGTACCATAACTACTAAAAAGAGGGGTATCTCTGTGCCCATGTGTACCAGCATTAATAATGATCCTGCACTAATTGGCAAAAAGGCGAAGGCACTTTCCTTCATGATTTTGTTATTGGTATCGACGATTCGTGCAGGAATTTTATGCACTTTTCTCCAAATAACGAGCACAATTAACAAGGCGATCAAGCCAACTAAATTCCCCAATTCTGGATGATCTAATTGGCTCATGAGCCAAACTGCACCTTCTCTAAAAAGAATAATCAGTGCAATCGTTGCCAACCAAGCTTTCCAATCTATTGTTTTGATCCAATCCATTTTGATCTATCGTTAAAATTATACTTATCAAGTTTTAACCGATTTAGTCTTTAATTTCAAATTCCTCAAGCGGTCTTTGGAATTGTTGTGCTCGGTTGCCAAGGATTTCTTCTAAAGGCAAATGGGCTTGTTTAATCAATTGTTCAAGCTTATGAGGCGCAATAATGACATGTAGAATTAAATTCCCATGCTCGTCATAATTTTCGGTTTGGATCACATTCAGTGCATATAATTGCGTACGTAATTTGCCATAAGCTGGTTTGAGAGTGAGCTCAAAACTTTGGATTTGTCCCATTAAACATTCTTGCACGGCCTGGCGTAAAAGTGGCAAACCTTGGGAACTATGTGCAGATACATAAACACGGTCGGGAAGATGTGGTTTTGCATAAATGATTTTTGCATCTTCGCCACTGACATCAATTTTATTATAGACACGTAAGATAGGCACATCAGCGCCAATTTCTTTCAGCACTTTTTCAACGGCTTCAATTTGTTCCAACATATCGGGGCTACTTGAATCAATGACATGAAGGAGCAATGACGCTTCAAGGGTTTCTTCTAATGTTGCTTTAAAAGACTCTACTAAAGAGTGGGACAGATTACGAACGAAACCTACAGTATCTGCTAATACAAGGTTACCTATGCCATCCCAATGTAAACGTCTTAATGTGGGGTCAAGGGTGGCAAACAACTGATCTGCGGCATACACATCACTTTTTGCCAAAATGTTGAATAGGGTTGATTTACCTGCATTGGTATAACCGACCAATGAAACAGTTGGAACAGCCGCTTTTTGCCGTGCGACACGTCCTTGAATACGTGTTTGGCGAACCTTTTCTAATTTGGCTTTTAATTGCCCCATACGTAATTTAAGTAAGCGTCTGTCAGTTTCAAGTAGGGTTTCACCTGGGCCGCGTAAACCAATACCGCCTTTTTGGCTATCAAGGTCACCACGACTACGAATGAGACGAGATGCCATATGTTGTAACTGTGCTAATTCGACTTGTAACTTACCTTCATAGGTACGTGCACGTTGGGCAAAAATGTCTAAAATTAGTTCGGTGCGATCAACCACACGGCATTTCATAATCCGTTCAAGATTACGTGCCTGAGCTGGCGTCAAGGAATGGTCGAAAATGACCAACTCGGCTTCCAATTGTTGCACAATTTCAGCAATTTCTTCAGCTTTACCTGAACCAATAAATAGTTTTGCGTCAGGCTTAATTCGTTGTGCATGAATATGTTCGAGTATTTCTGCGCCTGCAGATTGAGCTAGTAAGTGGAATTCTTCGGCATCAAGGTCATGAAGCATTTGCACAGCGACGCTGACCAAAATAATGCGTTCTTTACTTTGATGTTGATTAAAATTTTCCACTCAGGCATTACTCCTATCTAAAGGGGTATTTTAGGCGAAAAATGAGATCGAAAGTAAATTACTATATAGACTGCCGATTAAAAGTTTTGGAAACTCAAAGCAAGTAATAGCAGAGCTGAGCAGTACATTAGAACTAAACCACCAATGCTTTTGAGCGCATCCCAACTTGAAATTTCTGATGGGGTCTCTGAGGAATTGTTCATGAAATTTTTAATCCATAAAAGCGATTGGTTTATAGTAAGTAATTCTTTAAAACGATTAAAATGGGAAAATATTATCTTTAGCTTCGGTTTTTATGATCAATGCAAATTAAATCACTTCAGTATACTATGAGGAAAAATCAAGCCGATGATTGGCACAGCGTAATTTTAGTGATCCGTATATGAAGCAAGTTCAAAGCAAAAACACAACTCAGATCAATGCTTTTTCAAAAATTTATCTTTATTGTAAAAAAGTCTGTGCGGCTGTCGTAGCGGTGTCGCAGGGATTTTATTTGGTTTTCCGTCATCAGCTTTATAAAGATCCGAACAATCCTAAAAATACCCGTTATGTACAATACTTCTGCCGTAAGCTGTGCAAAGTGTTTAATATTGATGTCAAAGTTCATGGTGAAATCCCACGTCAGCCTGCACTTTGGGTGAGTAATCATATTTCGTGGTTGGACGTTGCTGTATTGGGTTCGGGAGCGCGTGTATTCTTTTTAGCCAAAGCAGAAATTGAGAAATGGCCAGTACTCGGTAAATTGGCAAAGGGTGGTGGGACACTGTTTATTAAGCGTGGTTCAGGTGACTCTATTAAAATTAAAGAACAGATCACTGAGTTTTTAAAGCAGGACAGTCCCGTTCTGTTTTTCCCTGAAGCCACCACTTCAGATGGCACAAAAATTAAAAAAGTGCATGGTCGTTTATTGGGTTCGGCCATAGATGCGGGGCGACCGGTACAGATTTGTTTGATTTGTTATGTCAATCAGCTGGGGGAGTTAGACAAAGTTGCGCCATATATTGATGATTTAAGTTTTGATCGGCATGTGCGAAATGTCTTAGAAATGCCGAATGTCACAGCACATTTATTAACTTTGCCTGCCATAGATTCTACAGGGCATACGGTAGAATCACTGACACGTGAAGTTCAAGAGAAAATGACCGAAGGCTTAAAGCAACTTCAAGCACAGGTATTAAAAACACCAATTCATCTTGAATGAGCTGCAGAAATTTAGCTTGAACGCATCATTTTGCAAGGCTAAGTGTTATTTACATGAAGCCTTCAACGGGTAGCCAAGAAATAAACTTCATTCCTGCTTTTTGCCACCATTTCATTTTAGGTTCGTGGGTATAAGTTCGAATATTTCCATTCGACAGTTTGATTTTCCAATTAATATTTTGGTCTGCATTGAGCACTAATTTATAGGCATACTTACTTAGATTTTCATCCATGGTGTAGTGGACGGCACGTGCGAGGCTTGGGCTGTTGAGGAGTACGCCAATTTCAGTATTTAAATAAGCAGAACGCGGATCAAAGTTAAATGAGCCGATAAAGACTTGTTTTTCATCTAAGGCCATCAGTTTTGCATGTAAACTTGAGCGACTTAATCCCTTCATACTTACTTTTGATTTTTCAGCAATTTCTTTGGTATTGGTATTGAGGTTTTCAGAATCTGGGGTTGATAAAAATTCATACAGCTGGACATCATGCTCGAGTAGATCTTGACGGTATTTACTATAAAAAGCATGTACAAGGGGAACGTCATTGGCTTGGAATGAATTGGTTAATACACGAACGTTAACACCATCTGCACTGAGTTTTTTTAGACGTTCTGCGCCTTCTTTTTCAGGGACAAAATAAGCAGACACAATATCAACACTTTGTGTAGGTTTATCCAAACGATTCAACAGCTGAAAGTTGAGATGTTCTTCTTTTTTGGCTTTGGCTTTAATTTTACTAGGTGAGTCTTTGACGACTTCTGCTTTGACCCAGTCAAATTGAATTTTATTATTTAACCACTCGTCAAATGAATGTGAACGGTTGGCTAAATCCAGATAATTCACCACAGTCGCTTCTTGGTTATAGTCAGCCAATTGCTGCTTAAGCCCTTCATAGCGCAAAGTATAGTGACGAGGGTTGACCAGTTGGCGTACAGGGAATGCATAATCATCATTCCAATATTCATCAAAGGAGTGAATGATTTCATCTGAAGCAGCACCAACTAACATGACATCCACATCTGAAAACTGGTAGTTATCACTGACGTTATAATATTGGTTGCTCATATTGCGCCCACCAATTAAGGCTATTTGGTTGTCTGCAATAAAGCTTTTATTGTGCATACGTCGATTAATACGTTTTAAATCTAGTACCATATCCATGGCACGGAAATGACGGAAGCGGTACGGGTTGTATAGGCGAACATCAATATTGGTGTGCTGATCGAGTGCCATATAAATGCCTTCCATTTTCTTGGCATTATTGTCATCGACCAATAAACGTACTTTTACACCGCGATCCGCAGCTTGAATCAGCGCATGTAAGGCCAATGAACCAATTTTATCGTTATCCCAGATGTAATATTGTAGATCTAAGCTTTTTTCAGCTTTGTTGATGAGCTCAATACGTGCCGCCAAAGCTTCAAGTGGATCATATAACACATGGTAACCCGTTAAATCGGGATTTTGAGAACGTAAAGGCAGTACAATTTTGGCTAAGGTTGTGTCATCAGTTGGAGTGTGGAAAGCATAGTCAACAGGTTGTGTTGGCTGCTTTGGCAGCGTGGTACAAGCTGGTAAGGTGAAAACCAAGCTACAACTAAGCAAAACAGCTTTATAGTGTGACTGTATAAATGGTGTTTTTTGCTGAATTTGTGCGGCTGGGTTCATGCTGACTGGATACTAAAAAATTTGATTTGAGTATAAGTGTCAGCTGTGAAAAGATAAATATATAGACAGATTTTCCGATCAGACAAATTGTAGAGCAAATGTATGTGGGAATTAAATTCCGTAGTGTTGTATTTTTATCTAGCTTTGGGTGTGCTCGCAATTTGGGCTATTTCACAAGCGTGGCTAAGTCAATCTCGCACGGAAACGATTCATCCTTTTAAAGCTTTTATCCATTTACTGGCCTTCTATCTTTCATATCTACTGATTCCTTTATTTTTCTTTAGCTTCTATGCGGGTTGGAGTGGTTACTATTCATTGCATGAAGCGATATTTGTCGGTCTGATTACGGGTGTACTGTGTTATGCGCGTTTTATTGAGCCGCATATGGTAAGGGTACAAAAGCGTCAATATAAGTTGCATGAAGATCGGAATTTACTCAAACCTGTTCGTATTGCTTTAATTGGTGATCTGCACATTGGTCTATTTTCAGGGCATGAACGCCAGCTCAAAATTATTGTTGATAAGATTAATGCACAAAACCCTGATTTGGTTGTAGTTGCAGGGGACTGGACTTATGAACCTGAAAATAAGTTAGTAGAAGAGCTTTCAGTACTCAAAAAAATTGTCGCGCCAATTTATTCGGTAAATGGTAATCATGATGAACAATACCCAGGGCCGCCCATTCAGGAATTATTGAAGCAAGCTTTGAGTACGAATAATGTGGTTGATATAGAAGGACAGGTCGTGGAGTTTAATGAATTCCGTCTGCTTGGTATTGGAGATTTATGGGCGGGTAAAGCCGATATGCGTTATTTACCTGAGCTGCCACAAGATAAACCTTGGCTAATTCTTTCGCATAATCCTGATACGGTTGATATGGTACCGAAACTTCCAGAACGCCCATTGATGCTTTCAGGACATACCCATGGTGGACAAGTTGAACTGCCATGGTTGACGGATTATGTTATGAAAAAAGTATCAATATTGGGGCATAAAAAAGGGCTGTATCAGCATGAAAATGCCGATGTATTTGTGACAGTTGGAACAGGTATGGTTGGTGTGCCATTTCGGTTTCGTGTACCGCCAACAATTGATATTATTGAATTAATTTAAAGATAAACGGTATTGGTGATCTGAACTTAGACTGATTATATTGATAGCGTTACATGCTCAATTTGATGAGATGGTGGCATCATATTGTATTCAATGTGATATGTAGTAGAAAACAAATATAAAGCTTTCAATAGCAACATCATACGAATTATGAGAAATGTACTATGTCAGAATTTCACAAAGAAATCGGGTCTTTATTTGGTATTGCAGAAAGCCAATCAGATCAAATTGAGCAGGGATTATTGAAGTTAAAACAGGAGTTTTTAACAGCAGAAGATGTAAGTAGTCATGCATTTTCAGAGCAGTTTTATGACAAATTTTATCAGTTAGTTACTGAACATAGCATTTTGGATGATGACATAGAACGACTTGTGAACGTACTTTATTTTAATGAAGATCATCAGCAAGTCGTCACCTATATTGTGCCAAGTTACTATAACTCAGGTGGCGATCGTGAACAGTTTGAAGATACTTATCAACTGATGATGGAAGATTTACAGCAAAGCTAAACTATTGTTGATTGTAATAGACATAAAAAGCCAGCTTTAAAGCTGGCTTTTTTATTGTGGAATCGGATTAAACCTGATTATTCACATCATCATTTTTCGTTTCACGAATCAGCAAGAATGCAACAAGTGAAAGAACTGAAGCTGCAGTTAGGTAATAACCCACTGCATATAAACCATAGCCAGTCGCAAGTTTAGTTGCGATGAGTGGCGCAAATGACGCACCAAAAATACCAGCCATGTTAAAGGTTAGCGCTGAACCTGTATAACGTACAGATGTTGGGAAAATTTCAGACAATACTGTACCAATTGGACCATAAGTTAAGCCCATGATCGCAAGACCAATACATAGGAATAAGAACACCATCGCGGTACTACCAGACTCAAGCATACTTGAGAAAACTAGACCAAATAATGCTGAAACTATACACACCGCAATAGACGTTGCTTTACGACCAAATTTCTCAGCAAATACAGCAGAAAGTGGAATGAATGCTGCGAAACAAAGTGTTGCCACAAGTTGAAGTTTTAAGAATTCTTCACGTGTATAACCAAGCTGTGTTGTGCCCCATTGTAAAGCAAACACAGTCGTTAAATAGAACACAACGAATGTACAGATGGCTGCAATCGTACCAAGAATTAACATACCCCAATGCTTAGTGATAACTTCTTTGAATGGAATGTTAACTTCTTTCTGCTTATCCAATACTTTTTGGAATGCAGGTGTTTCATGTAATTTTAGACGAATCCAAAGACCAACGATTACCAGTAATGCACTGGCAATAAATGGAATACGCCAGCCCCATTGCATAAACTCAGCTTCAGACATGAAGTGACCGAGGGTCAAGAATGAACCTGTTGCAAGAATAAAGCCGATGGGTGCGCCCAATTGAGGGAACATACCGTACCAAGCACGTTTACCTTCTGGTGCATTTTCGGTTGCAAGTAATACTGCACCTGACCATTCACCACCTAATCCTAAACCTTGACCTAAACGACATAGTGCAAGTAACAACGGTGCCACAATACCAATTTGAGCATAAGTTGGAAGTAAACCGATACATACGGTTGAGATACCCATGGTCAGCAATGCAGCGACTAAGGTTGCCTTACGGCCAATACGGTCACCTAAATGACCGAAGAATGCAGCACCAATTGGACGTGCAATGAACGCGATTGCAAAAGTTGCCAGCGATTGAATGGTTGCTGTGGTTGGATCTGTACTCGCAGGGAAGAACAGATGCGGGAAGATAATCACAGCTGCAGTAGCATAAATATAGAAATCGAAGAACTCGATTGTTGTACCTACAAGACTTGCTGTAAGTACGCGGAATTTTGAATTTGCGGGTTGCTGTTCCGATGCAGCAGCATTTGAAGACGCCATGGTAGACCTTACACTTACTAAAAATAATTGAACTTAGTTTTAAAAGCGTAATCTTTTTAAAAAAGGCGTAATTTCTTAAAAAAATACGAAATACCAGCTTTCAGGCTGCGGAATTAGGGTCACTAAAGAATGCAGTGTTAGCGGGTTATATCACGTAGAGATAAATCGACAGGAAATGTGATCCTGCACCTATCAATACAAAAATATGCCAGATAGCGTGCGTATATCTTACCTTTTTTAAAGCATAAAACAATGCACCAATGGTGTATGACAGCCCACCAATGATCAGGTAGGTTAAAGCTTGATCAGATAAAAAGCGTTGCATATCATCCATTACCAACAGTGCAAGCCAGCCCATGACCAAATATGCGATTAAGGATATTTTCTGAAAACGGTGAATGAAGATTAACTTGAATAGTGTTCCAATAGCGGCAATGACCCACAAAGCAATCAATAAATAATGTGCTTTGGCTGTTGGAATCGCGATGGCTAGAAATGGCGTATAGGTGCCAGCAATTAAATAGTAGATTGCCGTATGATCGAGTTTTTTGTACAAACCACGACGTTCAGGTGATTCAGCAAAGTGATATAAGCTAGATGCAGAGAACAATAAAATCATACTCAAAGCATACACCCAAAGGGCAAGCCATTGACCCATTGGTAAGTATGAACCTTTTATAATCAATAATATACCAGCGATAAGGGATAAGCCTGCACCGACTGCATGGGTATAGAAATTTAAACGTTCTTCAGCAGGATCATAAGCAGCAACAGTGGGAGTATTCATAGGCGTAATTTTATAATAATTTAAATATACATATGTATAGTAATTCAATTTTGCTTTTGGTGTAAGAAGATTTAAAATTGGGATGCAAATTTATTTAGGTTTTGATTATGTCATCTTTGGCTTCTCCTTCTACGCAAGAGCAGCAATTTCTAGCAGCCTTTCAGCAAGCCATTGAATCTCAGCGGTTTGATCGCATGATTCTCAGTCAGTATAAAGGTGAATTAGAACAATTGGAAAAAATGACCTTGCGAGTCATTTCGCTGCAAGGTGAGCCTGTTTTAAGTTGTTTATATCGTTATAAAACTCAAGATGTAACTAAAAACTATCCAATCGACCAAGCATTGTCACAGGTTGAATCGCTACTTGCATGTTGCAAACAAGCCAATTTGATGACTTTTGAAGAAGAGCTGCAACTGAAAAAGAATAAAAAGAAGGTCATGTTGACCGTCAGTAAAAGCAAGCCGAGTACAACCAATACGTAAAATGCAGATCAACAAGGGCATGATCGTGCTAAACATCGCTATGTTGATCAAGAAAGTTATTTCTTACAGCCACTTGGCATTACAGATGCAAAAGCACAGATTATTCCAAGCATGGCACGCAAGTGGAAACAGATTAATAAATTTGTGGAAATTTTTTCGGGTGCATTGAATCAAATTCAAACTCAAGACCAAGCATTGCGTGTGGTGGATTTTGGTTCAGGTAAAGGTTATCTAACTTTTGCATTGTATGACTATATGGCAAAGCATGGGCAAGTACCATTTGTTACGGGGGTGGAACTCAATCCGAAAATGGTCGAGTTTTGCCAATCGGTGGCAGCGCGTTCAGCATTTACACAGCTCGACTTTTTCCAAGGCGATGTGCGTACTTATGCACCAGAACGTCTAGATGTGATGATTGCCTTACATGCCTGCGATGTGGCAACAGATTTTGCGATTCATACAGGTATTCGTTTGAATGCTCAAATGATTATGTGCGCACCATGTTGTCATAAGGAGTTACGTCCACAACTGAAAGCTCCACAAGTACTGGCGCCGATGCTGCAATTTGGCATTCACGCAGGGCAGCAAGCAGAAATGCTTACAGATACCATTCGGGCGTTATTACTGAAAGCCTATGGTTATGAAACCAAAGTCTTTGAGTTTGTCGCATTAGAACATACCAGTAAAAATAAAATGATTTTGGCGACCAAACGCCAAGATTATCAACAGCCAGATGCAGCTGTATTAGTACAGATTCAAGCACTAAAAGAAATGTATGGCATTAAAAAGCATTCCTTGGAATTGCTATTGAATGATCAATGGGATCAACAAGATATTGGCTGTAAATGCTAAGGATATGAAATGAGCTCAATGCAAATTGAACATGGAACGTGGCAAATGTTAAAGCATGACGCTATGCCAGTTCGTGAACAGGTGTTTATTCAAGAGCAGCACATTGCAGCTAAAGATGAATGGGATGCTGAAGATGCTGTTTCAGTTCATTTTGTCGTGCGTGATGAAACCATTGTGATAGCGACAGCTCGCCTCCTAAGGAACAATAGTATTGGACGAGTTGCTGTATTAGCTACGCATCGTGGGCAAGGGGTTGGTCGTATTTTAATGCAGTACATCATTCAATATGCACAGCAAGAGCATCGCGAATTTTTAAAACTTTCTGCTCAAGTTCATGCCATCGATTTTTATGCCAATTTGGGTTTTGTGCTTGAAGGTGAAGAATATTTAGATTGTGGTATTCCACATATTGATATGCGGATGTCTCTAAACTAAGAAATCTACTTTATTTGATTAATAAAAAAAGCGCCTCTTAGTTGAAGCGCTTTTTTATATTGATCTATGAATGTTTAGATATTAGTGACCATGTGTATTGCCAGAAGTCGGCTCTGCACCCGTATCATCCATATGCGCATGTTGTTCTTCAGTCATGTGCATTTCGCTAGCAGTTGCTGTAGATGCTTCTCGTGTAACTTTATCGGCCTGTGCTTTTTGCATCGCTTCTTCAGACATAACAGGTGCATTTTTGAATGCATGCTGTTGGGTATTTTGTTTGTTTTGCTGACTTGGCATATAGTCTGGTTCATTTGAAATAGCGAGCCAGAAAATCAACATAAACAGACCACCTAAAATACAAAAGATAATCAGTGCTTTCCAGCCCCAAGGCGATTTTTCAGGAGATGAATGATCTGTCATAACAACGTACTCAATTGGATAAAGTGAATGCTTAATTGATGTTACTTTATAACATATATTTTGCGTTTCACTGAGTGAAATATATTCGAAATCGATATCAATGTGTGGTCAGGGCATTATGAACATAAAAAAGGAGCCGAAGCTCCTTTAATCGCTTAAAAAATCAAATTTTCTCGCCGCGGGCAATTTTATCTTTCAGCAGTTGTGGTGCCTTAAAGCGTTCACCATATTGTGTCTCGAGTTTTTGGGCACGCAGCAGCGCTTTTTCTAAACCGTACTGATTTAAAAATTGCAATGCGCCGCCAGTCCATGGGGCAAAGCCAATACCAAAAATTGAACCGACATTACCATCAATAGTGGATGCTAAAACGCCTTCTTCCAAGCAGCGTAAAGTATCAAGTGCTTGAACAAATAGGAAGCGATCAATCATTTCCTGTTCAGAAATATCCACCTGTTTCTGCCAGCGGTTTAAACCCTCCCATAGGTGTTTTTTGCCACCTTCAGGGTAGTCATAAAAACCAGCGCCTGCTGCTTTACCTTTGCGTCCCAATTCATGAATCATAGTTTGAATGACTTCATCTGCGCCAGAGCGTGGTAAATCTTTGCCTTCGGCTTGCAGTGCTTTACGAGTTTCAGCAGCAACATGCTCAGACAAGGTGAGAGAGACTTCATCTTGAATAGCCAAAGGACCCACCGGCATACCTGCTTTGAGGGCTGCCATTTCAATACGAGCAGGATGGACCCCTTCTGCCAACATGCGTAAGCCTTCTTGTACAAAGGTGCCGAATACACGACTGGTAAAGAAACCACGGCTGTCATTCACCACAATTGGCGTTTTGCCAATTTGCTGCACAAAGTCATAGGCTTTGGCCAAGGTTTCAGCGGACGTGTTTTTACCTTTTATGATTTCGACCAATTGCATTTTATCAACAGGACTGAAGAAATGCAGACCGATGAATTTCGTTTGATCGTGAGAGGCTTGCGCTAAACCTGAAATCGGTAGAGTTGAGGTATTCGATGCGAATATGCCGTTGTCGTTAAGATGAGTTTCAGCCTCTTGAGTGACTTTGGCTTTAAGCTCAGGGTTTTCAAAGACGGCTTCAATAATCAAGTCACAGCCTTGTAGATCTACGGCGTCGGCGGTTGAATGAATCAGCGCTAATATTTGATCGCGCTTATCTGTACTTAAACGGCCTTGCGAAACTTTTTTATCTAGCAATTTTTGGCTATAGGCTTTGCCTTTTTCAGCATTTTCAATGCTGACATCTTTGAGTACTACAGCAATCCCTTTAGATGCTGTCGCATAGGCGATACCAGCGCCCATCATACCTGCACCTAAAATCCCAACTTTGCTGGCTTGCCATTTTGCAATGTCTTTTGGTCGACTTGCACCTGATTTAATGGCGTTTAGTCCATGCCAAAAAGTACCGATCATGTTCTTAGAAATTTGACCTGTCGCCAAATAGGTGAAGTAACGGGACTCAATTGTTAATGCTGTATCGACATCGACCTGAGCACCTTCAACAGCGGCTGCCATAATTGCCTCAGGCGCAGGGTAGCAGCCTTTGGTTTTATCACGCAGCATGGCAGGAGCAATCGCTAACATTTGTGCTACAGCTGGCGTGGACGGTGTGCCACCTGGAATTTTAAAGCCTTTCACATCAAAAGGCTGCTGTGATTTTGGATTGGCCTTGACCCAAGCAGTGGCTTTGTCCAGCAGTTCTTGTTCAGACTCTGCTGTGTCATGAATCAGTCCAAGTGATTTGGCTTTTTCTACTCCAAATTGTTTGCCTTCCATCAGGAAAGGAAAGGCATTTTGCAGACCGAGTAAGCGAGTCATGCGTACCACGCCGCCGCCGCCCGGTAATAAGCCTAACGTCACTTCAGGTAAACCAAACTTACTTTTTTCATCGTTTAACGCAACACGATAATGACAGCCGAGTGCGAGTTCCCAACCACCCCCGAGTGCTGTGCCATTTAGTGCTGCTGCCACAGGAATGCCACGGGTTTCGATATAACGTAGTTTGGCTTTCATCTCTTCAATCATATTGAAGAATTCAGTCGCATGTTCAGGTGTAGCTTGAATTAGCTCGTCTAAATCACCGCCAGCAAAAAAGGTTTTTTTGGCAGAACGGAAAATAATGCCTGCAATCTCTGTATCTGCCTGAAGCTTTTCAACGGTATCGCTTAGGGCAGTACGGAAATCTGCGTTCATGGTATTGGCAGATTGATTGGGTGAGTCTAAGGTTAGAATGACGATGTTGTCGGCATTTTTTTCAAACTGAATTGCGCTCATTTTTATTCTCCTTATACCAACTCAATAATCGTTGCGATGCCCATACCACCGCCCACACAGAGTGTGGCTAAACCGCGTTTTTTACCTTGACGCTCCAATTCATCGAGCAAGGTGCCTAAAATCATCGCACCTGTTGCACCCAGCGGATGACCTAATGCAATAGCACCGCCATTCACATTGACTTTGGCAGGGTCAACTTTGAGTTCGGTAATAAAACGCATCACTACAGCTGCAAAGGCTTCATTCACTTCAAATAAATCAATATCATCAATTGTTAGGCCTGCTTTGGCTAAAGCTTTACGTGCGGCTGGTGCAGGCCCAGTCAGCATGATGGTTGGATCTGTACCTACCAGTGCTGTAGCTAAAACTTTGGCACGTGGTTTCAAACCTTGTTCTTTCACGGCTTTTTCAGACGCCAGTAGAACGACAGCAGCACCATCTACAATGCCTGATGAGTTTCCTGCATGATGTACATGATTGACTGCACCGACTTCTGGATATTTTTGCAAAGCAATCGCATCAAAGCCCATTTGCCCCATCATGGCGAAGCTAGGATTCAGCTTGCTTAAGCCTTCTGCTGTTGTGGTGGGTTTAATAAATTCATCTTTGGCTAAAATTGTGACGCCAGCTTTATCTGTGACTGGAACGACGGATTGATCAAAATAGCCATTGGCCTGTGCTGCTGCGGCTTTTTGTTGCGAATCTGCAGCAAAAGCATCGACATCCGCACGTGAATAACCGTCAATTGTTGCAATCAAATCTGCACCAATCCCTTGCGGAATAAAATCACAAGCCATGTTGGTCTCAGGATCAAGTGCCCACGGGCCGCCATCTGAACCCATCGGTACACGTGACATCGATTCAACACCACCAGCGACGATTAAATCTTCCCAGCCTGAACGGACTTTTTGTGCCGCTAAGTTGACTGCTTCTAAACCTGATGCACAAAAGCGGTTAATTTGAACGCCAGCCACATCATTGTCCCAACCTGCTGCAATCGCGGCAGTTTTAGCAATATCTGCACCTTGATCACCAATCGGGGTGACACAGCCCAAAACAATGTCATCCACTGCGGACGTGTCAAACTGGTGACGGCTTTGTAATTCGTTGAGTAACCCTGTCAATAAGCTGATCGGTTTCACTTGATGCAGTGAACCGTCTTTTTTCCCTTTGCCGCGCGGTGTGCGAATGGCGTCAATGATGTAAGCCTCGCTCATAATCCTGTCCCTATATGCATTTAAATTTTTATTGGTTTTTTGAGTGTACGGATTAATTACAAGAGTGCAATGACAAGAACGGATCAGATCATTTGAGCTTTTTGGTCAACTATTTTTAAGAGAATCAAGCAAAATGGAATCGATACAATGTGTTTTTTATTAGAATGATTTAGCTTCCAAATCGACCAATGCGCTTATAAACATGTTGTAATCATTTGGAACACATATCGCAAATAAAGAAATCATGCAAAATTGCGCGAAAAAAATGTTGAAAGTAGCAGCTTGGATTGTGCTGACCGTGTGTTTGGGTTTTGTCATCATGATCAGTTTTTATATCTATATGATTTACGGTATTCACCCATCAGATGAAGGAACGGGCGGGTTAGCTTGTGAATATGATCGAAACTTTCAAGTCACCAAAGCAGAGATGCATCGGATTCAGAATGGAAAACGAGTGATTACCTCAGTGGATCCAGTGCTTTGTCAAAGAGAACGCGCGGATTTTTCCCAATAAAAAAACCTGATCGAAATCAGGTTTTACATTTTATATTTTAAATTAACAGCAGCTTAGTGATAGCCGTGCAGTTGGCGGTATAGGCCTGGTGTCACACCTGTCCATTTTTTAAATGCACGGTGGAATGTACTGGTTTCACTAAAGCCAACTTGTTGCGCGACATCTTCAAGTGTTAAATCTGGATTTAACAACAAGTGAATTGCAGCATCACGACGTAGGGCATCTTTCACGCCTTGATAGCTCTTACCTTCGGCAGCCAAGCGGCGGCGTAAGGTTTGTGGAGATAAATACAGCATAGATGCCACATCGTTAAGCGTTGGCATTTCTTCACCAATTTGGCTCTTCAACACGTCACGGATACGTGAAGTTAAAGAATTGGTATTTTTAAACTTAACAAGTAACTGAGCTGGCGCTGCTTTTAAGAACTCTTCCAAAGTTTCTTCGTTTTGACGAATTGGCAGGTCGAGATAATCAGCAGCAAAGGTAATTTCGGTACGCGGTGCATCAAATTGCATTACGGGTGCAAAGAATAGCGCATCGTATTCATCTGCATGTTCAGGGCGAGCATAACCAAAATGAACACGTTCTAAAGGTAGACGACGTTCAATTAACCATGATGCTAAACCATGCCAAATCATGAGCATACTTTCAGTAATAAAATGATCTGGGTCCATGGTTTTTGGAATTTGTGGTACTAGACGTGCTTCATGCTTATCACGTTCTAAAGTTACAGACCATTCATCGCCAAACAATTTATAGAACTGTGATGAAAGTTCAAGCGCGTCACCAAGGGTCTTCGCATGAATGATCAATTGGCACATGATGGCAAAAGTGCCTAAACGACGTGGTTGAATATCAAAACCAACGTGTTCGTCCTGAGTCACCATCCACAACATTTTAATAAAACGTGTGTATTGTTCTGGAGAAATACGTGCTTTGGGTTGGCGTAGAAGTTCGGCTTCAATACCAACATGAGACAATAAAGTTTCGACATCCATGCCGAGACGTTTTACACCTGTTAAGGCTGCATTGACGAAATGGATACTGATCGTATCACGACTCATGTTTAATCCTTCAGTCTCTTTAATGTTCACTAATGCTTGACCTAAATGACGCTAAAAAATGAAATCATGGCAATTTACAACAGCGGTTTTGCCATTTTTACATGGTAAATTGCCGAAACTATCAAGGTAAATGGCTGAACATGACATTGTTTTAATCTTTTTATATTTCTAACATGAATGAAAAATCAACACAAATAGAGTAAAAACTCCAATGGAAGCAGCTTTAAAAGGATTGAAAGTTCTCGATTTTTCTACACTTTTGCCAGGGCCTTTTGCCACCATGTATCTGGCGGACATGGGCGCAGATGTTGTGCATATTGAATCACCGACGCGTCCAGACCTTATTCGAATGATGCCACCTTATGCCAATGGACAGGCGACTTCGCATAGTTATCTCAATCGCAACAAGCAATCCATCGCACTCGATTTAAAACTTTCTGAAAATGTAGAACTGATTAAATCAAAAATTTCTGATTACGACATTGTCTTAGAACAATTCCGTCCCGGTGTGATGCAGCGTTTAGGACTGGGTTATGACACTTTAAGTGAGATCAATCCGCGACTGATTTATTGTTCCATTACAGGTTATGGTCAAAGTGGCCCATATAAAGATAAGGCCGGACACGATATAAATTATCTCGCATTATCTGGTATATCAGGACACAGTGGGCGTATTGACGGTGGACCGCCAGCTTTAGGCGTGCAAATTGCGGATGTGGCGGGTGGTTCATTACATGCTGTCATTGCTATTCTTGCGGCAGTTTATGAACGTGCACGCAGCGGGCAGGGGCAATTTATCGATATTTCCATGACTGATTGTGTAGTCAGTCTCAATAATATGGCAGCTTCAGGTGTTTTGGCCGCAAGTGTTGCCGCTGCGCCAGAGCAATCTTATTTAAATGGTGGCAGTTTTTATGATTATTACCAAACAAAAGATGCACGTTATCTATCCATTGGTAGTTTAGAGCCACAATTTACTTCGGGTTTGGCACAGCTTTTAGAACTTCCAATATTGCTTGAAAAAGGCGCTTCATTTGATGCAGATGATCGTAAACAAGTCAAAATGGCAATTCAGGAAAAAATCATCCAACAGGATTTACATCATTGGCTAAGCTTATTTGAAAATACAGATGTCTGTGTTGAACCGGTACTTCATTTAGATGAAGCATTAGATTCAGCGTTGGCATTGCAACGGGATTGGACGGTCGATGTTCCTTTGGATACAAATTCGGCACAGACAGAACGTCAATTAGCTTGTCCAATAAAGTTTTCTCGCTCACAAAATCGTTATTTGCATGTGGGGCAAAAAATAGGCGAAGGAAAATGGTAAAAAATACAGAATGTTTTTAATAACTTGGCTATTTTTACCAAGAGGTAAATTAAATCAAAATAAAAAAGTTAAACAAAGCTACAAAAAATAGGTGTAATATATACAAAATATCTATAAATAAGTAGGTCTGCTATATGTGCTTCTCTCCCAAATTTACCGTAGTTGCAGCCGCCCTAACTTCAATCGTATCAAGTATGACTTTTGCTGCTGGAAACTCAGCCTTTAGTGCTGAAAGCCAATGGATGCTTGGTGATTGGAATGGAAAAAGAACTGAATTGCAAAATAAAGGTTATGATTTTAATTTTGGCTACGGTGGTGAATTAGCCACTTTGCTCGATTCAAAATATGCCTCAAGTCATGGCACTGAATATGCAGATCAATTTGTTATAGGTGCTCACTTAGACTTAGAAGAGATAGCAGGCTGGAAGGATACCGAAGCGCAAATTAACATTACAGAGCGTAATGGTCGATCTCTCTCTCAAACCTCTGGTGCTTTAAATGGCCAATCTACAGGTGTTGAAAATGGACATTTAAGCTCAGCACAAGAGGTATGGGGTCGCGGTCAAACTTGGCGTTTAACAGACTTTTGGATCAAGAAAAAATTCTTAGACCAAAAATTAGATATTAAAGTCGGTCGTTTTGGTGAAGGTGAGGATTTCAACAGTTTCGATTGTGATTTTCAGAACTTAGCTCTATGTGGCTCACAAGTAGGTAACTGGGTGGGCGACCAATGGTACAACTGGCCAGTTTCACAATGGGCGGCTCGTGTTAAATACAACCTAAACCCAGAAGTTTATGTACAAACAGGTGTGTATGAATACAACCCTGAAAACTTAAAACGCAGTAAAGGTTTTAATCTGAGTACTGATGGTTCTAAAGGTGCGATTATACCTGCTGAAGTGGTATGGACACCCAAAGTAGGCGAACAAAAATTACCAGGTGAATACCGTGCTGGTTATTACTACATCACTGCTGACGCAGATGTAGTTGCTAACACAAACAAAGAAAAAGATCATCATCAAGGTGGCTGGGTCGTTGCGAAACAACAATTAACTGCACATCAAGAAGACACATCACGTGGCTTAACTGGGTTTATCAATGCCACCGTGCACGATACTAAAACCAATAATGTAAGCGATATGCAAAATATTGGCTTGGTCTACAAAGGCGCATTCGATGCGCGTCCCAAAGATGAAATCGCAGTAGGTCTTGCCCGTATTAGCATCAATGATGACCTCAATGATGGTCGTAGTGAAGAATACGATGCCGAAATTTATTACGGCATCCATGCAACAAACTGGTTAACCATTCGTCCAAATGTGCAATATGTTCGTCATGTTGGTGCATATAAAAATGGTGAAAATGCTTGGGTGGGCGGTCTGAAGTTCCAAACAGCATTTTAATTTTTGCGTAAAAAAAGTTTTTATAAAAGCAATTCAATCTAGTGCATTAGGATAAAAAAATACTCTATATCGAATTGTTTTTTTAACAGCTTCTTTTTGCGACAGATCAAGGTGATGCGTATGAGCTTATTTATACGCATTGTAAAACATTCGATAATAGAGGTGGTCAACATGAGTAATCCATCTACTGGAACAGGAATGCGAACATTTACCGTCGTTGTGATGGCAATATTCGGTCTTGTTCTTCTTTTTGGTGGTATCTGGCTGGCAGTCCTTGGTGGGTCTTGGTACTACATCATTGCTGGTCTGTTGATGTTTGCATCAGCTGTATTCTTAAGAAAAAATCAAAGCTCTTCCCTATATATTTATGCCATATTGATGATTGGTACGATCATTTGGGGACTTTGGGAAGTCGGTTCAGACTTCTGGGCACTTGCACCACGTTTTGATATTTTAGGTTTACTGGGCCTTTGGTTGTTAATTCCAGCAGTCACTCGTGGCATGTTGGACAGTAAAACCAGCAAAATTGCTTTATCAAGTACTTTAGCTATTGCCATTGTGGTGATGATTTATTCTATTTTTAATGATCCACAAGAAATACATGGTGAAATTAAAAATACTCAGCCTCAAGCTGCTGCGGCAATTGAGGGGGTTGCTCCTGAAGATTGGCCTGCCTATGGTCGTACTCAGGGTGGGGTACGTTATTCACCATTGACTCAAATCAATAGCGACAACGTGAAAGATTTGGAAGTTGCCTGGACTTTCCGTACTGGTGAAATGCCAACAGAAAATGACTCAGGTGAAACTACCAATCAGGTGACGCCAATTAAAGTTGGCAACAACATGTTTATGTGTACAACACATCAACGTTTAATTGCGCTTGATCCTGCGACAGGCAAAGAAAAATGGGTATTTGATCCTAAGCTTAAAGCGGATAATACCTATCAACATTTAACTTGTCGTGGCGTATCTTATTTTGATGCAGCGAACACGACTCAATTTGCAAAAAGTTTAGTCAACAAACGTTCAAGCTCAACAGAATGTCCACGTAAAGTGATCTTACCAGTGAACGATGGTCGTTTGGTTGCGGTGAATGCAGATACAGGTAAAGCATGTACTGACTTTGGTCATAATGGTCAGGTCGATCTACAAAAAGATATGCCTTATCCGTATCCAGGTGGTTATATTCCAACTTCACCTCCAGTTGTAACTGGCACAACCATTGTGATTGGCGGTTCAACTACAGATAACTTCTCGACTAAAGAACCATCAGGTGTTATTCGTGGTTACGATGTCAACACAGGTGAATTGTTGTGGATTTTTGATACTGGTGCGCAAGATCCAAATGCCATGCCGGGCGAAGGTCAAAAATTCTCTGTAGCCTCTCCGAATGCATGGGCACCTTTGGCTTATGACGAAAAACTCGATATTGTTTATGTACCAACAGGGGTAGGCACACCAGATATTTATGGTGGTCATCGGACTGAACTTGATGAGCGTTATGCGAACTCAATGTTGGCATTAAATGCATCGACAGGTAAATTGATTTGGAACTTCCAAACAACCCATCATGATTTGTGGGATATGGACGTACCATCGCAACCTTCATTGGCGGATATCAAAGATAAATCAGGAAATACAGTACCTGCGATTTATGTCTTGACTAAAACTGGTAACGCGTTCGTACTCGACCGTCGTACAGGTAAAGCAATTGTTCCAATCACTGAGAAACCTGTGCCACAAACTGTGAAACGTGGTCCACAAACCAAAGGTGAGCGCTACTCAGCAACTCAACCCTTCTCAGATTTTGATTTAGCACCAAAAGATAAGTTGACGGATAAACAAATGTGGGGCGCAACCATGTTTGACCAGTTGATGTGTCGTGTTTACTTCAAATCATTGAACTATGATGGCATTTACACTCCACCTTCAGAAAACGGTACTTTAGTATTCCCAGGTAACTTGGGTGTATTTGAATGGGGGGGGATGTCGGTCAACCAAGACCGTCAAGTGGCTGTGATGAACCCAATTGGCTTGCCATTTGTGACTAAGTTGATTCCTACAGATCCGAACCGCGCGCAAACAGCGAAAGGTGCAGGTACTGAACAAGGCGTTCAACCGATGTATGGTGTACCTTATGGTGTAGAAATTAAAGCCTTCTTGTCACCACTTGGTCTACCTTGTAAACAACCATCTTGGGGCTTTACTGCAGGTGTTGATTTAAATACCCATGAAGTTGTTTGGAAAAAACGTATCGGGACGATTCGCGACAGTCTTCCAAATTTATTCCAACTTCCAGCAGTAAAAATTGGTGTTCCTGGTCTTGGTGGTTCAATTTCGACTGCGGGTAATGTGATGTTTGTTGGTGGTACGCAAGATAACTATATGCGCGCAATCAATGTAACCAATGGCGATACTTTGTGGGAAGGGCGTTTACCTGCAGGTGGTCAAGCGACACCTATGACTTATGAAGTGAATGGTAAGCAATATGTTGTGATTATGGCCGGTGGACATGGTTCATTTGGTACTAAAATGGGTGACTATTTAGTGGCCTATGCTTTACCAGATAAAAAATAATTGGCTTTAAAAAACCAAGAAAAAGAAAGTCCGATTCGTCGGGCTTTTTTTTATGTAACTGTATATGAGTAAATGTGCTAAGCAATGATAAAAATAATCAATATAGAGCAATAGATGAAATGAGTGTCTGCAATCCGCTATATCAGTGAAATTACGATTGTCTTATCAATAAAATCGCTATTAAATATGTAAAAAACGCATTTTCTTGATAGATCAAATCTCGTTATGCTGTGCACCGTTATAATAGAAATTACTAGCTGTACGCCATGTATTTATATACTGATTTTGACCAGCAACTGGTTAATGAACGTGTTGCACAGTTCCGTGATCAAACGGAACGTTATTTAGCAGGCAAATTGACGGAAGATGAGTACCGTCCACTGCGTCTTCAAAATGGCCTTTATGTACAACGTTATGCGCCAATGCTGCGTGTTGCTGTGCCTTATGGTCTAATGAACTCAAAACAATTACGTAAAATTGCACAACTTGCTCAAGACTACGACCGTGGTTATGCGCACGTTTCAACACGTCAAAACATTCAGTTCAACTGGCCTGCACTAGAAAACGTACCTGACATGTTGCAAGAGCTTGCATCTGTTCAAATGCATGCGATTCAAACCTCAGGGAACTGTATTCGAAATACCACGACTGACCAATATGCAGGTGTGGTTGCAGGTGAAATTGCTGACCCACGCCCAACGTGTGAATTGATTCGTCAATGGTCAACATTCCATCCTGAATTTGCATTCTTGCCTCGTAAGTTCAAAATTGCAGTGTCTGCACTTGAAGAAACTGACCGTGCTGCAACATCTTTCCATGATATCGGTGTGTATATCGTGAAAAATGAAGCAGGTGAGATCGGCTACAAAATTAAAGTCGGTGGTGGTTTAGGCCGCACACCTGTCATTGGTAGCTTTATTCGTGATTTCTTGCCACGTGAAGACCTTATTGCATACCTAGAAGCCGTTCTTCGTGTCTATAACTTGCATGGTCGTCGTGACAATAAATATAAAGCGCGTATCAAAATTTTAGTGAAAGCACTGACACCAGCTGTATTTGCTGAAAAAGTTGAAGCTGAATTTGCACACACCATCAAGACTTTAAAAGTTGATGCAGACACCTTGAAAAAAATGGATGAGAACTTCACACCATTTGATTATCAAGACTATGCAGATGAAGACTTTGGTGAACAATTTGCAGCTGAGCCAAAATTCAAACAATGGTTCAATATCAACACCAATGCGCATAAAGTTAAAGGCTATCGTATTGTGACCATTTCACTGAAACGTGCGGGTATTGCACCGGGTGATATGACTGTTGAAGAAATGAATTTGATTGCAGATCTTGCTGATAAATATACTTTTGGTGAGTTCCGTACGACGCATGAACAAAATATTGCACTTGTTGATGTACCGCAAAAAGATTTATTCGAATTGTGGAAAATCCTTGATCAACACAATTTGGCACGTGCACACATTGGCTTCTTAACAGACATTATTTGCTGCCCAGGTGGTGATTTCTGTTCATTGGCAAATGCGAAATCAATTCCAATTTCTGAAGCGATTTCACGTCGTTTTGACGATCTCGATACCATTTATAACCTTGGCAAAATCGACTTGAATATTTCAGGTTGTATGAATGCTTGTGGTCACCACCATGTAGGTAACATTGGTATTTTAGGTGTAGATAAAAAAGGCGCTGAATTCTACCAAATTACCTTAGGTGGTAATGCGGATCATGATGCTTCAATTGGCGATATTCTTGGCCCATCATTTGCGGCTGACGTTGTACCAGATATTATTGATGAAATTTTAAATACTTATCTTGATCTTCGTACTGAAGGTGAAGAGTTTATTGATACTTACCGCCGTGTTGGTATTCAACCATTTAAGGAGCGTGCATATGCTTAATACCGCACTTCAAGTCCTCACTAAAGATGGCTCTGTTACTAATAATACCTATCAAGTGATTGGTGAAGATGGTGTGTTGCCACAAGGTGATGTAGTCTTAACCGTTGAGCAATTAGATCAATTGGCGAATATTAGCGGTAAAAAAGGTTTATTCGTTACAGTTGATGCATCTCCTGAAGATCATCAATTTCCATTAGATCAGCTAGATACAATTTTCATCGATTTTGCAGGCTTTAATGATGGTCGTGGCTATTCATTTGCTGCATTGTTACGTCGCCAAGGTTTCCAAGGTGAACTTCGTGCAACAGGTGATGTCTTTAAAGATGTGTTGAATTACATGAAACGTTCAGGTTTTGATAGTTTTGTGGTTAAAGAAGGCAAGGATATTACTGAAGCTGCTGCAGGTTTAGGTGATTTTACGAATCCTTACCAAGCTTCAACTGCGGTGCCGCAAGCGCATTATCAAACAGGTGCTTAAGTGCCGTGATTGATTGAAAAAGCCTCCGTTCGGAGGCTTTTTTATTGATCGAAATACTTTTAATGAGTGATTATTCGTTTTCAAGCTGGCAATTGACCATCCATTTAATACCGAACTGATCGGTAAATGCGCCATAGAGTGCACCCCAAAAGGTCTTTTCGAGAGGCATTTCTATAGAGCCACCTTTGGACAATGCATCAAACAATCGTTTGGCTTCAGCTTGTTCACTGCTTTCTAAATTAATCGAAATATAATGATTGCTACCTACTGTAAAGGGTTGGTTGGTTTGTGCACAAAATTGTTCGTTGACATCTGAGGCCATCAGCACGGTAAATTCATTGATTGGCAGGGAAATATGCATAATCTTTTGCTGATCTGCATCGGATAGTGAAATGCCTTCCTCGGCAGGCATATCACCATAACGCATCATATTGAGGAATTCTCCACAAAATACAGAACGATAAAAATTAAAGGCTGCCTCGGTATTGCCTTGAAAATTCAAGTAGTGATTTAGCTGCATAGTAAATATCCATTTTTTGTTATGTATAACTTTAAATATTAGGATGCTTTGCTTAACTTTAAATGATGCAACAATTAAAAAATGTAAGTAAAAAAATCCCTCAAAAGAGGGATTTAAAATTCTATAGGAAGGGGAGTAAAAGCCCCTCTCTCTAGCTCTCTCCCCGAGGGAGGGAGAATTAAAACAGTAAATTAAAGCAGTTCAATCGCCACAGCAGTTGCTTCGCCACCACCAATGCATAGGGCTGCAATACCACGTTTGCCACCTGTGCGTTTCAGTGCATGAATCAAAGTCAAAATGATACGTGAACCGGTAGAGCCGACAGGATGGCCTAGTGCACAAGCACCGCCATGAATATTGACTTTTTCTGGGTCTAATTTGAATTCATCTATCGGACACATGGTTACCATGGCAAAAGCTTCATTGATTTCCCACAGGTCAACATCCGCAACAGACCAACCAGTTTGATTTAAAACTTTTTGAATGGCACCAACAGGCGCAATGGTAAATTCTGATGGATGCTGTGAGTTTGAGGCATAAGCCACGATTTTAGCTAAAGGACTTAAACCTTTGCTTGCTGCTTGTTCTGCCGAAGTAAGCACCAACGCAGAAGCCCCATCAGAAATTGAACTGGCATTAGCCGCGGTAATGGTGCCATCTTTGGCAAACGCGGGACGTAATGTTGGGATTTTTTCTAAATTAGCGTTAAAAGGTTGTTCATCTTTATCAATGACCACATCGCCTTTACGAGTTGAAACTGTAACAGGTACGATTTCATCGGCAAAGTAACCTTCATTGATTGCAGTTTGCGCACGTTTCAGTGAACGGATCGCAAAGTCATCCATTTGTTCACGGGTATAACCTTTTGTATTTGCCATGTCTTGAGCAAATGAACCCATTAGGCGGCCTGTTTCAGCATCTTCTAATCCATCAAGGAACATGTGATCTTTAACGTCACCATGGCCCATGCGATAACCTGAACGTGCTTTAGTGAGGACATAAGGTGCATTACTCATAGATTCCATACCACCAGCAACTACGAAATTTGCAGAACCGGCTTTAATCATATCTGCTGCTTGCATTACGGCCTTCATACCTGAACCGCATAGCTTATTAATCGTAACTGCGCCTGTACTATCCGGTAGTCCAGCTTGTCGCATAGCTTGGCGTGCAGGACCTTGCTTCAATCCAGCAGGTAGAACACAGCCCATAATCACTTCTTCAATATCATTTGCTTGTAAACCAGAGCGAGCTACAGCTTCTTTGATTGTTACAGCACCAAGTTCAGGTGCGGTTACAGATGCTAGGCTGCCTTGGAAACCACCCATTGCAGTACGTGCACCATTTACAATTACGATTTCTGTCATTTTTATGCTTCCATTGTTCTGTTTAAAATTTCAAAATCCAAAGCAGTATAGGCAAAATTAGCTTTGAATAAAGTGAAATTCAAAGATGTTCGTAGACGCATCGGTTCTCTAGCATGTCGATGGATTTTCGATTCGTATGTGTGCCATCTTGCTCATAATGATTCTTTGATGTGGAAGATCAGATTTAGAACAATAATAAAAGCTCCCATTAGAACCAATGGGTAAACCGGATAAAGCTTGAAAGGTTAAACTTGGAGTGCTGAGCGTTCCGCGCCAATTTAAATCACCATATTTTAGGTTGAGTGCTTCTTGGTATAAAATTTTTTCATTCGAATCAACTTGTCGATTCTTATTTTGATCGATAAAAATTAAAAAGCCTGTATTCCAATGACTGGATTGACATTGTTTTAGATCAGGCGTTGGGCATATCACAATGTTTGCATGGTATAGAGATGCATGGTTACGTGCATAATGGCTTGAGCTGATAATTGTTGCTTTAACTTTCTTGATTTCTCGTTCTGCCATCATTTTATGGAAGTGAGGCAATGCAATTGTTGTAATGATGGCGATAATGAGAATGGTAATAATGATCTCAAATAGTGTAAAACCATTTTTTATTATATAAAACATTTATTTAATCCTAATTTTAATATTATTTTTCTTTGTCTAGTGTTATAAATATGCTTTGATCGTTTTATGAATTTTGAGTATAGAATTTTATTACTCAATTTTTGATAAAGCTGTTAAAATAAAAATAGCAAGTGACAATAGGCGATTCGCTGCTCAGAATTGAGTGAAAATTTACCGAATTACAACGGAAATTGTAAGTAATTTTGTCAATAATTTACTTGATTAGATTAATCAAGCACTTGGAAAAAGAATAAAGTGTTTGTATGATTCAGCGTGAATAGCTTAAAAAAAAAACTGGGGTATAAGAAAGCCTATCTCAGGATAGCCAATTTTTCGGCTTGAGCTTGAACAACAATTGTTATCTCTGGAGGATAAATCCATGAAAATGAGTCGTATTGCATTAGCAATGCTCGTAGCTGCTCCTTTAGCAGCTGCAAACGCAGGCGTAACTGTTACTCCATTAATGCTTGGTTACACTTTCCAAGATTCTCAACACAACAACAGCCGCGGTAACTTAACTGAAAGTCCTGAGCTACAAGACGACTTGTTTGTTGGTGCAGCACTTGGTGTTGAATTAACTCCATGGTTAGGTTTCGAAGCTGAATACAACCAAGTTAAAGGCGATGTGGATACTGATTGGGGTGAGTACAAACAAACTCAAATCAATGGTAACTTCTATGCTACTTCTGATTTGATCACTAAAAACTACGACAGCAAAGTTAAGCCATATGTATTGTTAGGTGCTGGTCACTACAAATACAAATTTGACGACGTAAATGCTCGTGGTGCTGGTACTGACCGTGGTACTACTGAAGAAGGTACTTTGGGTAATGCTGGTCTAGGTGCTTTCTGGCGCTTAAACGATGCTTTATCTCTACGTACTGAAGCTCGTGCTACTTACAACATTGACGAAGATTTCTGGAACTATACAGCTTTAGCTGGTCTTAACGTAGTTCTTGGTGGTCACCTTAAACCAGCTGCTCCTGTAGTTGAAGTTGCTCCTGTAGCTCCTGTAGCTCCTGTAGCTCCAGCTCCACAAGAGTTGACTGAAGACCTTAACATGGAACTTCGTGTGTTCTTTGATACAAACAAATCAAACATCAAAGATCAATACAAACCTGAAATCGCTAAAGTTGCTGAAAAGTTAGTTGAATACCCTAACGCTACAGCAAACATCGAAGGTCACACAGATAACACTGGTCCACGTGCTCTAAACGAACGTTTATCACTTGCTCGTGCTAACTCTGTTAAATCTTCACTTGTTAACGAATACAACGTAGATCCAGCTCGTCTTTCTACTCAAGGCTTTGCATGGGATCAACCAATCGCTGACAACAACACTAAAGAAGGCCGTGCTATGAACCGTCGTGTATTCGCGACTATTTCTGGTAGCCGTACTGTAGTGGCTCAACCTGGTCAAGCTCAATAATTTGAGTTTTACTTAGGTAAAGAAAAGCGGCTCTGATGAGCCGCTTTTTTTATGCTTAAATATAAGTAAAATGTAATATTCAGTAAAATTGAGTGTATTCATGAGCATTGATATCCCAGAAGATTTACAAAATTTAGAAGCCAATGGTGGTATTTATGCAATTTGGATGATCTTTCATCACTATGGTGTTGATCTTGATATTACGGATTTAGTCCAATTGTGTAGATATAATAATCAAGATGGTACCTTTGGAATTGCACTTGCTGTTGGCCTTAAAAAACTTGGACTTGATGTGGATTTTTTTACAGAACATGATCCTGAACAGCATCAAACTGAAATTGAATGTTATCTTGAAGCAAATGAATTAAATATTCCTGTAAATGGTGTCTTGGGCTATCAAGAAATCCAGCAGCATGTTGAAGCTGGACGCTTTGTTATTGTGTATTACGATACTTTAGAGGGGGTGGGGAATCATTCGCTCATTTATTCTATGGATGAGCATGAGATTTGTTTTTTTGATAGTTTTGATGCAATGTCTGCAGGTCTGTTTCAGCAGCAACGCGAACAGCCTGGTATATGTCAGCAAGTAATCGTCATTGATGATCGAAATTTTGTAATGAGAGCTGAAGAATTTACAGACGTGTAAATTTATAAAAATATTAAATTTCTAGGATAAAAAAAGCAGCTCGAAAGCTGCTTTTTAAATATTTAGTCTTGATCAACATTCATGGGTTTAACATCCATTTCTTGATACGCAACTAATTTGGTTTTATTTTTCCATTTATATCCAAGCCAGATCGCAAGGAACAATGGAAGGCTGATATAGGTAGATAAAACTCCCATCCAGTCACCAGATTGAACCGCTTGATAGTTTTGACCTAGGACAACAATGGCACATAAAATGAATGCAAACCAAGGTGCGAAAGGGAAGAACTTGGCTTTGTATGCGAGGTCTTCAAGTTTATAACCTTGTGCTAAATAGCCTTTACGGAAGCGGTAATGTGAAATTGCAATACCTAACCAAACGATAAAGCCACACATACCAGACATGTTGAGCAACCAGTTAAATACTTCTTGCTCACCTAAGAATGTGGTTAAGAAGCATAGCGCTGCAATAGCAGTTGTCGCATACAGTGCATTCATTGGTACGCCACGGGGGTCAAGGCGTGCAAACCATTTTGGTGCGCTACCTTTACGTGCCATATCAAACAGCATACGTGTAGAAGAATACATGCCAGAGTTACCAGCTGATAGAATTGCAGTGAGAATCACGGCATTCATTAAGCTGGCAGCAAATGCAAAACCTGCTTTTTCATAAAGGAGCGTAAAAGGTGAAAGGGTAATGTTGTCTGTCGCTGCAGCTTGTAATAGACGTGGATCATCGTAGGCAATGAGCGTACCAATGATGAAAATACACACTACATAGAACAATAAAATACGCCAGAAGATTTGTTTAATCGCAACAGGAATCGTTTTCTTAGGATCTTTAGATTCACCAGCAGCAACACCAACCATCTCTGTCCCTTGGAAAGAGAATCCTGCAATCATCGCCACACCAATCAATGCTTGGAGACCACCTACAAATGGTGCTTCACCTTTGGTCCAGTTTGCAAATGCAGGGACATCAGAAGTAAGCATGATCTTACCAATCATGAATAAACCAATGATGATGAATGCAATAATCGCAACGACTTTAACCAATGAGAATAAAAACTCACTTTCACCAAAGCCTTTTACGGTTAAAGCGTTAATGGCAAAAATAATTGCTAAGAATATCGCACTCCAGTAGAAACCTGGAATGTCTGGAAACCAAAATTTCATAATGAATTGGACTGCAACCAATTCAAATGCAACGGTAATGGCCCAGTTATACCAATAGTTCCAACCCAATGCGAAGCCAAAGCCACCTTCGACATACTTTGTACCATAGGTAAAAAATGCACCAGAAGTAGGGTTATGTGTCGCCAACTCACCTAAACTGGTCATCAAGAAGTAAATCATGATACCAATTAAGCAATATGCGAGTAGGGCGCCGCCTGGGCCAGCGTTGGCAATGGTCGCACCCGATGCAAGGAATAAACCTGTACCGATTGAGCCACCAATTGCAATCATATTGAGATGGCGAGCGCCCAGCTTACGTTTAAGCTGGGTCGGTTGTTGTGTTTCGCTCATCATTATTCCTTAATATTTTTTTGCGTGCTCGCAAACAAAACTTTAAAACCTTGTTGGTCTGCTTTAATTGTGCATTGACCGAAATTTTGCTCAATTAATGTTGGGTAATTGAGGAATCGGTTAGCAACGATCCACAGTTCACCCCCAGACTTTAAGTGTCTGCGCGAGGTCTTGCAGAGATTTTCGCTGGCATTGTAGTCTGTTTGAATCCCTTGATGAAAGGGGGGATTGCTGACAATGGCATGTAAAAATAGTGGAGCATCCTGAATGCCTGTGACTGCTTTAATCTCAAGTTGTTCAGGTTCAAGCTGATTTTGCTCAAACGTCATTTGTGTAGAGGTTAATGCAAAAGCATCGACATCCATCGCAAAAATACGATTTTTAGGATTGAGTTTGGCTAAATACGCACTAATCACCCCAGCGCCACAGCCAAAGTCGGCAATTTTACCTGATGTCACTTTAGACAAATAAGGTAATAAAGTTGCTGTACCGACATCAAGTCGATTCTGACTAAAGACACCTGGCAATGCGCAAATGGTTAATTCGCCATTTGGCGTATCAACGGTATATTGTTGTACCCATTCGCTTAATGGTTTAGGAGTAATGGTCTTTTCTAAATGGGTTTGCCACATTTGACAGTGACGTGCACTGTCAATTTTTAAAGTTTTGCCATAAGGTTGCATTTGCTTAGCGGCACGTTCTACGCCACCTTTTTTCTCCCCGACTAGAAAAATAGATGAGCCAGCACTCAAATGACTTGCAACATTGTGTAAAAGGTAATTGAGTAATTCTTTTGATTTCGGTACAAAAATAACAGCTTGATCAAATTCACCCTCGGGAAATTCGACACCAAAATGTACTTTTGATTGTTGTGATTGAAAATATTGGTAGTCATTAAAATTCCAACACCAGATTGAAGCGGTGATGTCATCAGTGAATTGACTCAATAAGTCATCTGTCGGTGCATTAATAAAGAGCACCCGACCTTTCAATAAATCGATTTGTCGCATGACGACTTCGCTTGTTAGATCCATTGATCTCTCCATCACAAAAAACACTGCCCAGGCAAATGCCTAGGCAGTGTTAAAGACAAATGAACTTATTTCTTCACTTCTGGAAGAACAATATTCAAAATAAGGGCAGCAATACCACCAGTTGCAACGCCTGAACTGAAGATATTACGGAACAATTCAGGAAGGTGTTCAAGAATTTGTGGTACTTGTGCAACACCTAGACCTAGTGCCAATGAAATAGCGATGATCAGTAGGGCACGACGATCTAGATGAACACCTGACAAAATATTGATGCCAGATGCTGCTACAGCACCAAACATCACCATAACTGCGCCACCTAAAACGGCTTGCGGAACAGCTTGAATAACCCCAGCAACAGCGGGTAATAAACCTAAGATGATCAGTAAGGCTGCAATCCAAATACCCACATAACGGCTAGCTACACCTGTTAACTGAATTACCCCATTATTTTGTGCAAATACAGAGCTTGGGAACGTGTTAAAGATACCAGCAAGGAATGAATTTGCACCATTGACCAATACACCACCTTTAATACGCTTCATCCATTCAGGGCCATCTACTGCTTGGTTTGAAAGCTTAGAAGTGGCAGTAATATCACCAATTGCCTCTAAAGAGGTTACTAGGTAGATAAATGCCATTGGAATGAAAAGGCTCCAAGAAAAGCTTAAGCCAAAGTGCATAGGTGTTGGGACTTGAATAAGCGGCGCATCTTTTAAACCATCGAAGTTCAAATGACCCATAAAGCCTGCAAGGATATAACCCACGACTAAGGCAATTAAGATGGCAGAACTTTTCACCCATGTAATACGTACACGATTCAGTAAGATAATAAGTGCCAAAACTGTACATGACATGATGAGATTGTCTGCATTGGCAAAGGTTTTATCCCCCATGGCTTGATAACCACCACCCATGCTGATCAGGCCTTCTTTAATTAAGGTAAGACCAATCAATAACACGACAATACCGGTGACTAAAGGTGTGATGAGTTTTTTTACCCAAGGTAAAATACGTGAAACACCCATTTCAATGAACGAACCAGCAATCACTACACCAAAAATTGATGCCATCACGGCTTCAACAGGTGTCCCTGCTGCAACCATTGCCGAGCCAATACCAATAATAGGTCCAATAAAGTTGAAACTTGTGCCCTGTACAATGAGAAGACCTGCACCAAAAGGGCCCACTTTTTTACATTGCAAGAACGTTGCAATCCCTGAGATCACCAATGACATCGAAAGAATCATATTGGTGTCTTCTTTGGACACGCCAAGTGCTAAACAGATCAGCAAACCAGGTGTCACAATTGGGACAATAATGGCCAATAGATGTTGGAATGCTGCTAAAAACGCGATAAGTGGTTTAGGTCGATCATTAAGTCCATAGACTAAATCAAGTTGATCTTTGGGGTTGGGAGATTGATTGATATCAGACATGCGGCACTGAAAATTAAGGCTAGGTGGCGCCATTCTAATCTGTTTACACAGCTTTACAAAACCTAAAGCGTGTCAGTCGTCAAAAAAATTGTCATTGTCAATAAACTGTCACTACTAAAATCTATATTTTTTCTGTATAATTTGCCCTCAAACTTTAGGCGTATCGAATTAACATGTCAGATATTAAAACTCTCCGTAACATTGCCATCATCGCGCACGTCGACCATGGTAAAACAACTCTAGTTGACAAACTTTTACAACAATCAGGTGCTCTTGGCGATCGCGCAGGCGAGATCGAACGTGTAATGGATTCGGGCGCTATTGAAAGCGAACGTGGTATTACCATTCTTGCAAAAAACACTGCAATTAAATGGACTGATGCTCGTACAAATACTGAATACCGTATCAACATCGTGGACACCCCGGGACACGCCGACTTCGGTGGTGAAGTTGAACGTGTAATGTCGATGGTTGACTGTGTACTACTTCTTGTTGACTCTCAAGAAGGTCCAATGCCACAAACTCGTTTCGTAACGCAAAAAGCGTTCGCACGTGGTTTGAAACCAATCGTAATTATCAACAAAGTGGATAAGCCAAGTGCACGTCCAGACTGGGTAATTGACCAAGTATTCGATTTATTCGACAACCTTGGTGGTACTGACGAACAGTTAGACTTCCCAGTTGTATATGCTTCAGGTCTTCGTGGTGTGGCTGGTCCATCTCCAGAAGAACTAGCTGAAGACATGACGCCATTGTTCCAAACAATCGTAGACATTGTTGAACCACCAGCGGTAGACGTTGATGGTCCATTCCAAATGCAAGTGTCTTCACTTGACTATAACAGTTTCGTTGGTGTTATCGGTGTTGGTCGTATTCAACGTGGTTCAGTGAAATTAAACACGCCTGTAACTGTAATCGACAAAGACGGTAAAACACGTAACGGCCGTATCTTAAAAATCATGGGTTACCATGGTTTAGAACGTATCGACGTAGAATCAGCTTCTGCTGGTGATATCGTTTGTGTAACAGGTATTGATGAACTTCATATCTCTGACACAATCTGTGATCCAAAAGCAGTTGAAGCTCTTCCAGCGCTTTCTGTAGACGAACCTACAGTGTCTATGACTTTCCAAGTAAATAACTCACCGTTTGCTGGTAAAGAAGGTAAATTCGTAACTTCACGTAATATTCGTGAACGTCTTGACCGCGAATTGATTCACAACGTAGCACTACGTGTTGAAGATACTGACAGTCCAGATCGTTTCAAAGTATCTGGTCGTGGTGAACTTCACCTTTCAGTACTTATTGAAAACATGCGTCGTGAAGGTTTCGAAATGGGCGTATCTCGTCCACAAGTAATCTTGAAAGAAGTTGATGGTGAAAAACAAGAACCTTACGAAAACGTAACGTTTGACGTTGAAGAACAGCACCAAGGTTCTGTAATGGAACAAATGGGTCACCGTAAAGGTGAAATGACAAATATGGAAGTTGACGGTAAAGGCCGTATCCGTATTGAAGCGACTGTTCCTTCACGTGGCTTGATTGGTTTCCGTTCTGAATTCTTAACAATGACTTCAGGTACAGGCATCATGACATCAAGCTTCTCGCACTACGGTCCTATGAAACAAGGTACTGTTGCGAAACGTCAAAACGGTGTATTGATTTCTATGGTTCAAGGTACTTGCTTGGGCTATGCATTGTTTACACTTCAAGACCGTGGTCGTCTATTTGCTAAACCACAGTTAGAAGTTTATGAAGGTATGATCGTAGGTATTAACTCACGTTCAGACGACATGACTGTAAACCCAACTAAAGCGAAACAGTTAACAAACGTACGTGCTTCTGGTACTGATGATGCATTAACACTTGTTCCTAACATTGAGTTCACGCTTGAACAAGCACTTGAATTCATTGAAGATGACGAGTTAGTTGAAGTAACACCTAAGTCAATCCGTATTCGTAAACGTTGGTTGACTGAAAACGAACGTAAACGTAACCGTAACGGTTAATTTTATCGTTCTGAAAAAAACCGCTGACTTAGGTTAGCGGTTTTTTTATGCATGGATGTTTTGAATAAAAAAGAAAAACTTGAATGAGTTTATTCATTTAATCTGACATGCATAATATTGATAAATCCTTTTGGTGGTGTTTCAAAAAGTATGCTGATTATATTTTAACCACAATTGATATCTGGTGGTGTTTCAAAAAGTATGCTGAAAAAAAGCAGGTTGAATTTTGATAAAATAGAGAAATGCAAATAACTCTAGAAATCAAATGTCCAACCTGCCTCAGTGACAGTATAAAGAAAAATGGCATCA
>NZ_VOYM01000022.1:0-43927 GCF_013420285.1 Acinetobacter sp. YH01019 | reverse complement strand
TTTAATCAGACTTTGCACAAAGCCAGTGACCATACGTAAAGATAGACGGAATAAGGATTTAATCATTAAGCAGCATTGGATAGCTGCGTCGGAGTAGGTTTGATTTCGCCCTTGTTTGCCTTTTGATGGCGCATACCATTGCGTAGCAGGATCAAACCAAATGGCAATATTTCCGCGATTAATGAGTGCTCGGTTATATGCGGGCCAATTGGTTGTGCGGTAGATTTTGTGTGCAGGCTTCTTCATTTGAAAATTATATCGCTGAAAAAGCCTTTACAGATAGGTTTGTGCAACAAAGCCGATAATAACCAGCTTTTATTCTAATTAAATAGAATTTAAGCAATCAGAAAAGAGCCTCCTCGGAGGCTCTTTTTTATTTTCTTCATAAACACCGCTAGATCCAAATAAAATGTGAAACTCATCAAATTAAAATGAATAAAATGTGTATACATCTCAAATGCATGCGATTTTAGTGATTAAAATTATAAAAATAATAAATAAAATCAAGATTATAAAATTGTGGAAGGCACTAAATTACGCTATTTTTTAAGGGTGAATTTTTTGAGATTTTTGCTGTGAATTTAAAGGCAATTTTATGGGTGGGGAGTATTGGATTTGCATTACATGGTTGTACAACCATGCAGAGTTTAAACCCAAATTCATTTAATCATTATGCATCACCACAAGAAGTGATCAATCAAAAAGGGCTAAATAGCGCAAATGGAAAGGCGAAAGAATACGTCTATGATTGGGGGCCACAAAAGAAAAATATGGAAGCAGAATCACTCATACCCAAGCAAAATATGAGCAGTTACTGCCAAGCCAAAAATGGCAAATTTATTCAACTGAATAAAAGCAATTTGAACCAAGTCAAAAATGCATGGAGTCGTAAATTATTAGCGACCTATAGCAGCATAAAACAGGGTACAGGTGTATTTCAGTGTAGTCAGGCAGATGGACAGCGCTGGATGGTTGCTATTGAACCTGTTTCAGAGCGTAAATCAAATGACCGTTCTGAAACCCGCTTAGTCAGTTTGTATACAGCTATCATTGGACCCGAAGAACGTCGCAAAAATTATAATAAACAAGAAGAAACTGTAGCTAAAAAAGCCACATCAAGCAAAGCAAAACAAACGACAACAAAAAGCAATGCGAAAGATGAAGCAAAAAAAGAAGTAGAGACTAAAAAAGAAGCTAAAGCCAAAGAGCTTGAAAATAAACCAGCGGCGAAGCCAGTTGCAGAAACATCGCAACAGATACAAATGCGCCTGTATGTGAATGCACGACGTGACTTAAATGCGGGTAAAAACCAAGTCACCGCTTGTAATAATGCACAGCGCGCTTATAGCTATGGCAAATTAAATGGTGCAAATGCCAATAGAGCCTATGCTGAATCAGGCATGCTCGTTGCAAAATGCTTAACATCAGTGCCTGCTTATAGCAAAAGTTATCCAAACGCCAATGCAAGAGCAAAAGGCATCCTACAAAACTTAGCGACCAACTATAACCATGCAGGGGCAAAAAATATGTTGAATCGTATGAAATAAACCTCAACAGGATAAAAGCCATTTGGGGAAATAAGCTTTTATCCTGATCCAATCATGTACTCAGATAAAGTTTTAAAAATAATAAGGAAAAACCATGAGTTCAGTAAATGAAACTTATTTTAATGCACCATTATTTGACCGAGAATTGACAGAGATTGCAGTCAATATCGAGCAAACACCTTTCTTTTTGAATGATCGAGGGGATCCAACATATTTAGCGTCACTTGGGGCGGGGATTGATTTAATTACCGAGTCAGCGACCAATGCGAAAATGACGATGGGAAGTCCCTACGATGTACCTTCCGAGATTTCGACTAAAATTACCAATTGGGGGGAGCAAACGGAGCTTGAATTTGAAGGGCAACACTTCGAGTTTATGCCATTGGTGGCAAGCAAAGAAACCGCAGCAGCTTTTGGTATCACCTTAGTTCAGGCAGGTGAAGCGATTCAGATTCATTCAAATCAAAAACTACTGTCAGAAATTCATTATGAATACGGCATGATGGCAGGTCATTGTTTTGCCTATCTGGATGGTGGGAAGCCTGATTGTAGTGGAAAAACCCTATTTCCTTTTGTAGCTACAGATTTAGAACACCATGACTTTCCTCATATTTTTAGCGCGACAGATCAGGATCATTTGCCACTAGTCATCTCAGTAGGACGCTATTTCCCAAATCTAGGCAAGATTTACTTGGCAGATTTATGGGTCAATCCGGGAGATGCTTTATACATTCCTGCGAAACCCAAATATTCGAATCCTGAGTTTATTGACCTACATAATAACCGTAATGCAGCACTTGCATGTTGGCGAGGTGATAGCAATAAATCGACATTGACCACCCATAGTTTGCTCGATGCCCATGGATATTTTTACTGGTATTGGAATAGAAGGCCAACGATTCATCCTCTTATCGCACCGACTAGCAAAAATGAATAGTTGAGTTACATAGACCAAACAGCAAATACAGCACTTCATGATACAAAGGTGACTCAAGTTTTGGGAGTTTGGTCTATGGCTTACGGTTTATCTAAAAAATTACATCTACGTTTTTCACGACCTGCAGGTTTAGCTTTATTGACACTCATCATGCTCGGGTCAACTCAGGTGAGTTTAGCAAGTCCGACGGTCGATCAGCTTAGTCAATGTTTAGTGAAATCGACCACTGCCGCAGATAAAACCACGGTTTTGCAATGGACCTTTTCTGCCTTGGCAGCGCATCCAGATTTAAAACAATACAGTAATGTCAGTGATGCGCAAAAAACGCAACTCGATAAAAATTTAGCGCAAGTGATGCAGCGAATTTTGGTGGAGCAATGTTCTACACAAACGCAGGCCGTGATTAAAGCTGATGGTCTACAGGCTGTGGGTGATAGTTTTCAAGAGCTTGGTAGTATCACAGGGGATGAAATTTTAAAGACGCCTGAAATTAAACAACAATTACAAGGCGTACTGCGTTATGTCGATTTGAATAAATTGGTGACTAAATTTTTAACCCCAGAAATTTGGAATAAATTGGGTATTACCCGATAAGGTTTTTAAATTTGAAATACATATTTTTAAGTTAAATAATGATGTAAATGAGCGCTGTTTAGCGCTCATTTACATTATGGATTAGCTAATAATTATTCAAAAACCAGTACACTTTTACCTTTGGTATGACCTTCTAAAATATCACTATAGGCTTGCTGCGCATCCTTAAATGCATATTCACGGCTGACTGTCCATGTGAAACGACCTTCAGCAATACCATCAACGACATGTTGTAAGTTTTTAGTGTTACGTTTAACCCATACTGGCTGAATTTTATTTGAAGATAATTTTCTACCAGCAATACTTCCCATAAATCCGCCAACTTTGACCACAGCAAGAGAGGTTTGAGTTGCTTCTTCCGAGCCGATCATATCAATAGAGACATCAAAAGGTGTTGGATGCACTGCTTTTAGACGTTCAACTAAACCTTCTCCATAAGTGACAGGTGTAGCGCCTAGTTTGCGAATATAGTCTTGATTGGCTGCTGATGCCGTTGCGACAACCTCAATGCCTTTTTCTACTGCGAGCTGTACCACAATAGAGCCGACTCCGCCTGAGCCGCCATGTACCAGTAAAGATTGAGCAGGGCCCGTTTCATCTAAAATGGTCATGGCTGTTTGTGCTGCGCCTGCAATTGTTCCAGCAATAGGCCAATCGATATTTTTCGGCTTGCGGATCAAATTTGCTAGTGGTACATCAATCACGGTTGCATGGGTAAAGGCACCGCCTGAACCGAGCACTTCATCGCCAACAGTCCATTCATTTTGAGAGCCGTCAACTTCTGCAATGATACCTGCATATTCTGTACCAAAGGTTTGCGGTAGGGCTGCATGTTTAAATTCACCTGTCATGCGACGTGCGTCAATGGGGTTTATACCAGAGGCTTTAACCTGAATGCGCGCCATGCCTGCGGCTAATGGTGGGAGTTCGTATTGTGCAAATTCGAGGACTTCAGGTTGGCCGTATTGGTGTGCTGCTAAGATGGTTGATTTCATTTTTGTGCCTATTACATTTAGTTTTTTAAATCTTGGTTGAATTATAGGCAGGCGGTGTTTATGGATTACAGAGCGAAATTTGCATTAGATTTTTCTATAAATAGAACAGTGCTTAAAATTAGTATGGATATGCGCACTGTTTTTGTTATTTTATTTTAGTGTGGAAATGAATGGAAAAATAAAAATGGTATTCCTAGTAAAGACATTTGTATCTATAAATTTATAAAGGGATAGTTATGATTAAGCAATTTATATGCGCGCTGATGGTTGTTTTGGGTTTTATACAAATGGCACAGGCAGATGATCGTTCGTTGAGTAAGCATTTTACAGCGTGTATGGACAAAGCTGGCGGTGTGACTGCAAGCATGGTGGAGTGCACAGCAGCGGAAACAAAACGTCAGGATATACGTTTAAATGAAGCTTATAAAAATTTGATGAACACCTTAAGCGCAACACGTAAAAAAGAACTGCAAAATACACAGCGTTTATGGATGAAGTATCGGGATGCGAACTGTAACTTTTATTATGATCCGAATGGCGGTTCAATTGTACGTGTAACGAGTGCTGGCTGTTTCATGGATATGACAACGGAAAGGGCGAATGAGTTGGAGAATTTTTTAAAGTATTAATGATTAGCTCTCCTTTGCGGGATAGGAATTTAAAACTCGCTCACATTAATAATTTTCTAAAACCTCTCCCTAGCCCTCTCCTAGAAGGAGAGGGAACTTCCAATATTAATTTTATAAAAGTATTTAATTGGTAATGATTTCTCCTTCTCCCTTTGGGAGAGGGTTGGGGTGAGGGACAGTTCAAAAAAGTTAAATCAAATCAGGATAAAACTTCTCAAACTCTTTATTCACTGCGTCACCCCGTAATAAATAGCCTTTTGGCTGGATATAACTATAAATGTCCCGTGCAGACTGTTCATGCCAACCAATGTTAAATGCACAGAGTTTTGGGAAAAATTGTAGATGGCTATAGTTCAAATTGTTATGAATCCAATAAGCAAGTTGTTGCCAATTACTTTGGTCTTTTTCATACAATTCTAAGAATGATGGAATAACGATACACGCCGTCGCACCATAGCCTTTTACATCAGGATAGTCCCAAATATGACTGGCAAAGTTTTTCTCATTAGTTGCGCAGTTATGTCCTTTTTCATTGCCGAGTGGCTTTGTTGCACAAAGATTTCATAACTATATGATTTTAAAAGTTTTGATTGTTTTTTGATCCAAAATTAAATTTATTTAAATCAGATGCTTACATATTTATGCAACAAAGCCTTGCCGAGTTGATTCACGCTTGGTGAGCGATAAGCTGAACGAATGGCAATACGTCCAAACTTTTGTTGTAGTGGCTCGAGCAGTTGTTGGCAGAGTTCTGTTCCTGTACGAATGGCGATGTCAGGATGATCTGGGAAGTTGGGTACACCGTACCAATTGGCGATTTCGCTATAAAGGAAATCACGCATGAAAAAGGATTTAGACAGCTGAATGCGTCCTAAGTCTTCGAGTTTGGCGATTGAGGTTACTTTTTTGATGGCCATAAAAATTACCCAACTCAAATAATATTATTTTGCTTAGCTCTAACTAAGTAATCGAGTTTTAAATTGCCTTCAGCAGATTTTAAAGTCCATTCTTTTGAAAATTTAAACTTGAGCATTGATCTTAATGTATTAGCAATAGTTAAAACAGGAAATGTAGTTGAAGCAATATCAATAATCCCAGTTTTTATCATTTCAGCTAATACACTTTCATTAAATTCTAAACTTACTGAATGATCGACTCGAGAGGTAAAGCGAAAACGTTCAGTGAGAGTTCTGTCTAAGTTATGAATTGCTACTTTTAGATCATAAAATTCTTTTTTCCTTCTTAAGTCTTTATCTTCGCTATTTAATATTTTTTCATATATCTCATCTAAAGAATTATGTAATGCTATCAATTCAGCATTTCTTTGTGTTTTGAAATCTAATAAATCGTGAATAGCTATATCTTTTCGCGGAACAGGTAATAATTTTCTTAGCTCAACTTTTAAAACATCTTTATTACTATATTGAATTGGATCATTGTCTTTGGAGTCGAGCATATTTACGAGAGTCCAATCATTTTCAGGATCTTGAAGTTTTATATTAGCCACATATGTATGAGATTTTTGAAGTATATTTGCCATTTCGCCTGAGTTAAATGGGGACTTAACAAGCTCTAAAATCCCTGCTTCAACATAATCCTGTTCGAAAGGAAGTCCTAATTTTATAGCTCGTTGTTCAGGTATCGCTATTTTGTCCCAATACAAAGAAAAGTATTGTAATTCTTGAGTGTTATATGACCTTTCAATAAAGACACTATTTTTTTCTACATCACATTTCATTAAGGCTGGAGGAATAATAATACCTCTTTGCATTATTTTAGTTCTCGAAAAAATTATTACCTTAATTATAAGTGATAAATAAAAAGAAAACCCGCTCTAAAGCGGGTTTTCTTTTAAAGAAAGATCAGATCAACCAATCAATTTCTTCATCAATTCATTCACTTGAGCAGGGTTGGCTTTACCCTTAGACGCTTTCATCACTTGACCAACCAGACCGTTGAAAGCTTTTTCTTTACCAGATTTGTACTCTTCAACCATCTTCTCGTTGGCGGCAAGCACTTCCTTAATAATTGCTTCAATCGCGCCTGTATCAGTTTCCTGTTTCAAGCCTTTCTCAGCAATAATTTCGTCCGCAGTTTTGCCTTCATCCCACATAAAGCCGAACACTTGTTTCGCGATCTTACCGCTAATGGTGTTATCGACAATACGTGCGATCATGCCGCCAAGTTTTTCCGCTGATACAGGAGAGTCATGAAGCTCTAGGCTCGCTTTGTTTAGCGCCCCTGAGAATTCACCCATCACCCAGTTTGCAGACACTTTACCTTGTGCAGCACCGCCCGCAGCTTTCACCACTTCTTCATAAAACTCTGACATTTCACGAGTCAGTGTTAAAACGTGAGCATCGTATTCAGTTACACCAAAGTCAGCCACAAAACGAGCACGACGTGCAGCAGGCAGCTCAGGAAGTGCAGCACGTGCCGCTTCAATTTGCTCATCTGCAATGATCACAGGCAACAAGTCAGGATCTGGGAAGTAGCGATAATCGTTCGCTTCTTCTTTCGAACGCATTGAACGCGTTTCCATCTTCACAGGGTCAAACAAACGAGTTTCTTGGTCGATTGTACCGTCCCAATCCAAGATTTCCATTTGGCGTTCAATTTCAACATTGATCGCTTGCTCAATGAAACGGAATGAGTTGAGGTTTTTAAGCTCACAACGCGTACCAAACGGTTGACCAGGACGACGCAGTGACACGTTACAGTCCGCACGGAACGAACCTTCCGCCATGTTACCGTCAGAAATACCTAACCAACGCACTAACGTGTGAATCGCTTTAATATAAGCAACAGCTTCTTCAACCGAACGCATATCCGGCTCAGATACGATTTCAAGCAGTGGTGTGCCTGCACGGTTTAAATCGATACCTGACATGCCTTCAAATTGGTCATGGATTGATTTACCTGCATCTTCCTCAAGGTGCGCACGAGTTACGCCAATGCGTTTCACCGTACCATCTTCAAGTTGAATGTCGATATGACCCAAGCCCACAATCGGGTTGTCCATTTGGCTAATTTGGTAGCCTTTTGGAGAGTCAGGGTAGAAATAGTTTTTACGTGCAAACACAGAAGCTTGGTCGATATAAGCATCAATACCCAAACCAAAGCGAATCGCAAGATCAACCACTTCTTTGTTCAGTACTGGCAATACGCCCGGCATTGCTAAATCTACAAGGCTCGCTTGAGTATTTGGGTCTTGACCAAACACAGTCGATGAACCTGAGAAAATTTTGGTATTGGTTGCAAGCTGAGTGTGAATCTCGATACCAATCACCACTTCCCAACCATCAATCAGGTTAGATTTTGGTTTAGCCGCTTTTGTAGAGTTGTTTTTAGCCATTATGCGTTCTCCTCAGCAATAGCAGCGCGTTGTGTATGCCAATCCGTCGCTTGTTGATACTGATGTACCACAGACAACAATTGAGATTCTGACCAGTAGTTACCAATCAGCTGTAAGCCAACAGGCAAGTTGTCTTTGTCAAAACCAACAGGCGCGTTAATTGCAGGTAGACCTGCCAAGTTTACCGCGATGGTGTAGATGTCACCCAAGTACATTTCAACTGGAGAAAGGTTTGCTCCAATCTTATAAGCAGTTGTCGGTGCAGCAGGGGCAGCAATCACGTCTACAGACTCAAATGCTTTTAAGAAGTCTTGTTGAATTAAACGACGTACTTTTTGTGCTTTCACATAGTACGCATCGTAGTAACCCGCAGAAAGCGCGTAAGTACCAATCAAGATACGTTGCTGAACTTCTTTACCAAAACCTTCAGAGCGTGAACGTTTGTACAAGTCCATGAGGTCCACTGGGTTTTCACAGCGGTAGCCATAACGCACGCCATCAAAACGTTGTAAGTTTGAAGATGCTTCAGCAGGGGCAATCAAGTAGTAAGTTGGAACATAAGCATCCGTCATGGTGAGATCAATCTCAACCAATATCGCGCCCATTTCTTCTAACTTTTTAAGTGATTCTTCAACACGTGCTTTTACGTCTGCATCTAAACCAGCAACATTAAAGTACTGCTTAGGAATACCAATACGTAAACCTTTTACCGAAGTATCATTTAAGTTAGCAACGTAGTTGTCGACGTCTTTTTCAACTGAAGTTGAATCTTTCGCATCATGACCTGCCATCACATTCATGAGGTAAGCGCAGTCTTCAGCCGAGCGCGCCATTGGGCCACCTTGGTCTAAAGATGATGCATACGCGATCATACCGAAGCGAGATACACGACCATAAGTCGGTTTAAGGCCAGTCAAGCCGCAGAATGACGCAGGCTGACGAATCGAACCGCCTGTATCTGTACCTGTTGCAAATGGCGCAAGATCAGCCGCGACAGCCGCCGCAGAACCACCTGAAGAACCACCCGGTACATGACTTAAGTTCCACGGGTTCGCAGTCGCGCCGTAGAATGAGTTTTCACTTGTTGAACCCATGGCGAATTCGTCCATGTTCACTTTACCTAAAGTGACAAGGCCCGCAGCTTTACCTTTCGCTACAACGGTCGCGTCGTAAGGAGAGATAAAATTGTCCAGTATTTTAGAACCAGCAGTGGTCTTAATACCTTGGGTACAAAAAATGTCTTTATGTGCAATCGGCACACCCGTTAAAGCAGTTGCATTACCGGCTTTTAGTGCCGCGTCAGCCGCATCAGCCTGAGCCAATGCTTGTTCAGCAGTCACGGTCACATACGATTTTACTTGAGCATCGATTTTTTCAATGCGTTTTAAATAGTGTTCAGTCAATTCGCGTGAAGAAAATTTAGCACTAGCCAAACCTTCAGACAGCTCACGAATAGATAAGCGATGTAAATCAGTCATAAGAAATATTTCTTTACGTTTAATTTGAATAAATGGGTTATCTGAATGAAAATTATTCAATCACACGAGGAACAAGGTATAAGCCGTCCTGAGTTGCAGGAGCAACTGCTTGATATTCTTCACGATGATTGCTTTCAGATACGCGGTCTTCACGTAAAGGCTGTGGATTGTCGAATGGGCTTTTGAGTGGTTCAACACCGTCGGTATTGATGCCTTTCAGGGTTTCCATCATGCCTAAAATTTTATTTAAACTTTGAGCATATTCAGCAGATTGCGTCTCATTCAGCGATAAACGTGCGAGATGTGCAATCCCTGAAACTGTTTGTGCATTTAGATCTGCAGAATGCTGTGCATCCGATGTAGACATAACATTACCTAATCAGTATTAAAAAAAATCAAAATATAGTGGCTTATAATAAGCGATTGACTTGTTCAAATCATCACATTTAGTTAAAGTTGCCACCTTGCGTCCATATAAAAGTTTAACTGAGAACGTCCCCGTGATTCTAAAACGACTAATTGGCTTGTTTTCGCCGGATCTTGCCATTGATTTAGGCACTGCAAATACACTTATTTATGCGCCAGGACGAGGCATTATATTAAATGAACCGACGGTGGTGGCAATTCGCCACAGTGGTTCACAAAAAATCGTTGCCGCAGTAGGTCTTGACGCGAAACAAATGCTAGGTCGTACACCTGCAAATATTTCTGCGATTCGCCCAATGAAAGATGGTGTGATTGCAGATTTTGAAGTAACTGAAACCATGTTGAATCAGTTTATTGGCAAAGTGCACGAAAAACGTCTATTTCCACCAGCGCCACGTGTTGTGGTATGCGTACCTTGCAAATCAACATTGGTAGAACGTCGTGCAATTCGCGAAGCGGTTTATAACGCTGGCGCACGTGAAGTTCGCTTAATTGAAGAGCCAATGGCTGCTGCAATTGGTGCAGGCATGCCTGTTGAGCAAGCATGTGGTTCGATGGTTGTCGATGTGGGTGGTGGTACAACCGAAATCGCAATTATTTCATTACAAGGCTGTGTCTACGCAGATTCACTGCGTATTGGTGGCGATGTATTTGACGAACAAATCATTAACTATGTACGCAAAGCACATGGCTGTGTGATTGGTGAAACCACTGCAGAAACCATCAAGAAAGAAGTGGGTATGGCGCTTCCTGATGAAGGTGCGAAAGCACTGGAAATTGAAGTCCGTGGTCGTAACTTGGCTGAAGGTGTACCGCGTGCCATTACAGTTACGTCTGATGAAGTAACTCAAGCCATTTCTGATCCGTTACAAAACATCGTATCTGCGGTGAAATCAGCACTCGAACAAACACCGCCTGAATTGTCTTCTGACATCGCAGAGCGCGGTATTGTGCTGACTGGTGGTGGTGCATTACTTCGTAACTTAGATAAGCTTCTAGCGAAAGAAACAGGCCTTCCTGTTGTGGTTGCAGAAGATCCTCTATCTTGTGTGACGCGTGGTGGTGGTAAGGTTCTCGAATTCTTCGATAACCCTAATCATGACATGTTATTTGTAGGCTAAGAAAAGGACTCGGCGGGTGCAAACGCAACTGTTTTCAAGACAACCGCCATCTTTTCGCTCATTTATCATTGCGGTGATTACATGTTTGGTTGTGCTGTTTTTCGACTGGCGCATGCCACATGTAATTCAACCGGCAAGAGACGTCTTGTATGCGGCATATAATCCAATATACGCCCTTGCAAGCTATCCAGTGTTATCGCGAGAATGGCTGAATCAACAAACCAAGTCTGAAGCTCAATTGCGCCGTGAAAATACTGCGATGCAAGCTGAGTTATTACAGGCTCAAGTCCGCTTACAAAAACTTTCTGAATTATCTGCTGAAAACACCCGTTTACGCGGTTTACTTGATACACCTTTAATCATTGATGGTCGTATGGAAATTGCAGAAGTGATCGGTACAGATGCCGACCCACTGCGCCATATTATCGTGATTAATCGTGGTGCAAGCAGCCAGTTAAAAGTGGGGCAGACAGTACTCGATGACAAAGGGATTATGGGGCAGATTATTAACGTCTATCCACATAGTAGCCGTGTCATGTTGCTGTCAGACAAAGAACATTCTTTATCAGTACGTATGGAGCATACCGGTATGCGCGCCATCGTAACGGGTACAGGTGATTTAGGTCGTTTAAAGATGGAATATGTACCAACCAGCGCCAACATCAAAGTGGGTGAAAAAGTTTATAGCTCAGGTTTGGGGGCACATTTCCCAGCAGGTTATTTAGTCGGTACAGTGTCAAAAGTCAGCCGACACAATTCGGGTGAATTCGCACAAATTGATTTAAAACCAGCGGCGCAACTCGCAGGTGGTCATCATGTTGTGGTTTTATTTTCAGATTCGTTAGCGATGGAGCAACCACATGTCACTCGCTAAGCTGAGCCGTCATACACAGCGTGATCCATTATTTCCAATCATCATCTCAATTGTGATGGCATCTTTGTTGATGGTTTATCCCTTGTCTTATGATATTTCGGGATGGCGTCCACTGTTTATGTTGATGGTCATGTTGTTTTGGGTGCTGTGTCAGCCGACATGGTGTGGTATTTGGTTTGCTTTCGGGACGGGCCTATTTGCAGACTTACTACTCGATGCACCATTTGGCATGAATGCTTTGAGTTTTGTCGTGATTGCCTTTGTTACGCGGTTTTTAACCCGTGAGCGCCGCATACTTACCTTTGCAAATCTATGGATAATTGCAGCACTTTCAATTGTGGCACATCTATTCTTTGTCTGGATTGCACAAGTCATGGGTGGGCTACAGTTTAGTTTTGCACGTCATTGGCAACCTTTATTGACTAGCATTTTACTTTGGCCAATTTTGTATTATGTACTCAGAAAATGGCGCATTTAATTCTCGCTTCTAGCTCACCCCGTCGTCGTGAATTGCTCCAACAGTTGGGGCTAAACTTTGATATTTTCAGTCCCGATATTGATGAGTCGGTACATGTGGGTGAGTCAGTTGCAGATTATGTCGAGCGTCTAGCTCGTGCAAAAGCTCAAGCGGTACAAGATGAATATCCCGATGCAATTGTCATTGCAGCCGACACAAGTCTCAGTGTCGATCATCATATTTTAGGTAAACCTGAATCAAAACAACACGCATTTGAAATGTGGCAACTCATTTCTGGTCGCAAACATGATGTGTATTCAGGTGTTTGCGTACGTACAAAACAACAAATTTGCAGTATAGTAGTGCGTACACAGGTTGAATTTCAATCGCTTAGCCTAGATGATATGGAAAGCTATTGGGCAACGGGCGAACCGATAGGCAAAGCGGGAGCCTATGCGATTCAGGGAATAGCTGCGCGCTATATTCCTTGTATTGAAGGGAGCTACAGCAATGTGGTTGGGCTACCTTTATATGAAACCGTACAGTTATTACAGACAGTTAAGGCACTAAATTAACTGCTGAAACACCAGAATTTTTATAATGTTTTGAGTTTTGTTATGTCTGACGAGTTGTTGATTAATGTCACACCGATGGAATGTCGTGTGGCGTTGATTCAAAACGGCACGGTCAATGAATTATTTGTTGAACGTACGGTGAAGCGTGGGTTAGTGGGAAATATTTATAAGGGAAAAGTGGTTCGCGTACTGCCAGGTATGCAAGCAGCTTTTATTGATATTGGACTTTCAAGAACTGCTTTTTTACATATCAATGATATGGTATGGCAGCGTAATCAACCGACACCTAATGTATTTGACTTGCTACAACCGGGGCAGGTACTCACTGTTCAAGTGATGAAAGATATGCTCGGAACGAAAGGCGCACGACTTTCTACTGATCTTTCTATTCCTTCGCGTTATTTGGTTCTCATGCCGTATGGTAGTCATACAGGTGTCTCGCAGCGCATTGAGTCTGAAGAAGAGCGTGACCGTTTACGGAGCATGATTGAGCGTATTCAAAAACAACATAATCTTCCAGGTTCTGTCATTGTCCGTACCGCGGCGGAAGGCATTCCTGAAGAGGAAATTGCACAAGATATGGCATACCTTGCCAAACTGTGGGAATACATACAGCGCAAGCAGCGCAGTATCGTCGTGCCATCATTGATATTTGAAGAATTGCCGTTACCACAACGCGTCATTCGTGATTTGGCCAATGAAGATACGTCTAAAATTCAGGTCGATTCGCGTGAAGTTCATGGCAAGTTAAGTGAGTTTGTGCAAGAGTTCGTTCCGAGTATGCAGAATCGTTTATTGCATTATCCAGGGGAGCGTCCAATCTTCGATCTATACAATGTTGAAGAAGATATTCAAAAGGCATTACAAACACGTGTTGCATTGAAGTCAGGTGGTTACCTGATGATTGACCAAACTGAAGCGATGACCACGATTGACGTGAATACAGGTTCTTATGTTGGTGGCCGATCTCTAGAAGACACTGTGTTTAAAACCAATATGGAAGCGACTCAGGTTATTGCTCGCCAATTACGTTTACGTAATCTCGGCGGGATCATTATCATTGACTTCATAGATATGCAAGAAGCGCTACATCGTGAAGAAGTGATGAATCAATTTGAGAAAATGCTCGAACGTGATCATGCTAAAACGAAAATTACTCAAGTCTCTGAATTAGGCTTGGTGGAAATGACCCGTAAGCGTACACGTGAATCATTGGAACATTTATTATGTGATTCATGTCCAACTTGTCAGGGGCGTGGTTATGTCAAAACTGCCGAGACAGTTTGCTACGAAATATTTCGAGAAATTTTAAGATATGCACGTGCTTATGAGTCACAAAGTGGCTTTACCGTTGTTGCACATCCTTCTGTGATTGACCGATTGTTAACGGCTGAAGCACCTGCAGTTGCGGATTTAGAGCACTTTATAAGCAGAACGATTAAGTTCCAAGTGGAAAATCTATATACGCAAGAGCAATACGATATCATTCTGAGCTGAAATTGTAACAGAATGTCGTTAAACACTTGTTACATCTGAGATTTTACTTTTCAACTGTAATTTTCAATACTAGACACATCGAATAGCCAAAGCCATTTTTTAGATATTAATGACGAAAAATGGCTTAGCAAAATGAGGTGTATAATGGGTATGAGCAAAGCAGTAATGAACAGCAGTCTTAAAACAGTGGTTGAGGCGAAAGCAATTCATTCAGGTTATATCGTTGATGATCGCGGTAACGAAGTTCAGATTACTGCAAGCATGATTCGTGCAGCTTGCCATCAGCTTTTGAAAAAATGTCGCTCAATTAAAGCTTAAATATATTTTCAAAGGCTATATTGCAGTGTGCTGCATCCTTTAAAGATATGTATTAAACTTGAATAGTGGAGCTTAATGAACACTTAGAAAAGAAAAATAGAAGAGTGATCTATTTAAAGTGATGTTTGATAATTACTACACAAATAACTCAGAGAAGTTTTAAATTGAAAAGAGTTAATTCAAGAAATTAAGACATAACGATTTTATTTTTATAAGAAAAATTATAAAAAGCCTTATACATGTATAAGGCTTTTTTGTTGAGAATTTCTTTTATTGAGAAGTTTAGAAATTTGAAAAGAGGCGGTTAGCTAACCGCCTGCAACTTTGGGGCATCTTGATTCACTATTGCTTCAAAACGTTGAATTTCGTCTTCCAAATGCGTCAACAGATTCTGCATTTTAGGCAGTGCATTACGACATGCAGTCAGACCAACTTCAAGTTTATCTAAATAACTGGTCATGGTGATATTTAATGCTTGACCATCTAATACAATTGAAGCTGGGTAAAGTGCTTCTAAACGTGCACCATTCCAATATAAAGGCTCTTGCGGGCCTGGGACATTAGAAATAACCAAATTGAAGGCTTGGCGCTTTGGCATAAAACCAGATGCAATATTTAAACCTGCAGCACCATAAACAAATGCACTGTAATTTAAAATTTGATTTGAATTCATGCGTTTGAAACGTTCTTTCGCATTTAATACGCTACGACGAACAATTTTGAGGCGTTCTAAAGGGTCTTCTTTATGTGTACCTAGATTCGCAAGTATCATGGTGATTCGGTTTGACATATCAGAATCATCTGAACGTACTGAAGCAGGTACCATTGCAATTAATGGCTTTTTCGGTAGTGCATTGTGTACAAGTAAGTATTCACGTAATGCACCTGAACAAATTGCTAAGACAATATCGTTAATCGTTACACCCAAAGACTTGGCAATATGTGACAAACGCGAAAATTCGAATGATTGGGCTGCGAAACGGCGAGAGGAGCTTACACGTTGGTTTAATATTGAACTTGGCGCTTGGAAACTTGAAACATAATCTGGATTACGTCCCATATCTTTTAGCACGGTTTGTGATAACTCATAAAGTACACGCGGTGTAGAATCTAGCTGACCTTTTAAAGTAGCCATGATACCTTTAACACGACTTACTTTTGGTTGTTTTAAGCGTTTAGCACGTGGGCCTTCAACACACCAAGGTGGGACAATACTTTTTGCATGTGGATCATGCGACAAAGATTTTTCAACCAAACGCATACCCGCAATACCATCAACCATTGCATGATGAATTTTAAAATACATCGCAAATCGATTGCCTTCGATACCCTCAATAATATGACAGGTCCAAAGCGGTTTGGCACGGTCGATTAAAGCGCTGTGTTCTTGAGAAATATATGTCAAAAGTTCACGGATACGACCAGGATGAGGCAGAGCAATGTGGCGGAAATGGTGATCTAGATCGAATTCTTCATCTTCATCCCAAAAGAAGCCATTGAGTTTATTGTTAAAAGGTGGGATTGGGATTGATTTGGAATCACGAATATCTGCAACTAAGTCTTGAATAAAGGTAGCGGGTGCATTTTCAGGAATTTGGAATAAAAATAAACCACCAACATGCATTGGCTGTTGTCGTTTCTCTAAATTTAAGAAGATGAAATCAATAGGATGTAATGGACGCATAGCGTTGATTGCCTCACTGCAATTTCTACAGCTGCTCTTATCTGAGTAGCATTGTTCGAATTATAAAATTGATAATTGCAGTATAGCGTTTTTAGATCAGAAAGATATGGAATTATGTGTATCAATAGGTTGAAAAAAACCACTGCTTTATCAGTGGTTTTTTCTTGATTATTTTTTCATATTGCCGGCGTGCAAACCACATTCTTTATGGGTTGCATCTTCCCACCACCAACGACCTTCACGTTCGTGTTGATTTGGTAAAACAGGGCGTGTACATGGTTCACAGCCAATCGAGATAAAGCCACGTTCGTGTAGTGGATTATATGGAATTTCCATGAGACGGATATAGTTCCATACATCAGCGCTAGACCAGTTTGCCAAAGGATTATATTTAATCAATTGCTTGCCCGGGCCTGAAAAACCAGGGTCTGCTTGTACAACAGGAATTTCATTACGTGTACCGGGGCTTTGATCTTTACGTTGACCAGTAATCCAGCCATCAAGTGTTGCTAATTTTTTACGTAAAGGTTGAACTTTTCGGATACCACAACATTCTTTGTGGTCATCTTGATAAAAGCTAAAGAAGCCTTTTTCAGTAACCAACTGTTGAACGGCTTCAACTTCAGGAAAGCAAATTTCAATATTGATCTTATAGTGTTTACGAACAGTATCTAAAAATTGATATGTTTCTGGATGGAGTCGACCTGTATCTAAACTAAATACACGAAATGGGATACCGAGATTTGATGCTAGATCAATCAGTACAACATCTTCTGCACCAGAAAAGGAAATGGCAATTTCACCTTGTTGGCTCAGTGCAAGCTTCATAATTTCAGAAGGTGATTCGTCTGCATATTCAGATGCGAGCGCATCAACAATATCAATAGTTGGGATTGTAGTCATGAATGTCCTGGCTATAGGCTTGGAACTTTAAAACCTATATTAATTTATTTCACGAGCATTTTAATGGAAATGCTAAAACTGACTTATCACTAAAAAATAAATACTTATGAAAAAAATAGATTTAAAAAAGAACAATGCATTTTTTTATTCTTCCGCTATGATATTGAAAAAATTTTTTCACTTAACAGAGGGTAGAGTGCATGGAAGTCGTTTGTTTAGATCTAGAAGGGGTTTTAGTACCTGAAATTTGGATTAATTTTGCGAAAAAAACAGGCATTAAAGAACTTGAAGCAACGACTCGTGACATTCCAGATTACGATGTGTTGATGACTCAGCGTTTAAATATTCTTAAGCAGCATGGTTTAGGTTTAAATGATATCCAAGATGTGATTGCGGACATGGGACCATTTGAGGGTGCAAAAGAGTTTGTGGAGTGGGTCCGTACTCATTTTCAATTGATTATTCTTTCAGATACCTTCTATGAGTTTGCACATCCATTAATGCAGCAACTTGGTTGGCCAACGATTTTCTGTCACAAGTTAGAAACTGATGAAAATGGTATGATCTCAGCTTATAAGCTTCGTCAACCTGATCAAAAGCGTAAAGCCGTTCAAGCATTGCATGGGTTAAACTTCCGGGTGATTGCAGCAGGTGATTCTTATAACGATACGACGATGCTTGGTGAAGCAGATGCGGGTTTCTTATTTGATGCGCCTGACAATGTGATTGCAGAATTTCCACAATTCCCACCAATTCATGGCTATGCTGCATTAAAAGAAGCGATTCGTAATGCTTCAGTGCGTGATATTCCAGCTTAAGTATTAAAATTTAAGCAATAAAAAAAGGCGCAATATGCGCCTTTTTTATTGGGTTCGCTTGAATTAGAAGCGATAACCGATTTTCATACCATAGCCAAGAGCAGTATTGTCTTCAAAGCTACCAGCAACAGCTCCACCAGTTTGGGCATCAGCATCGCCTAACCAGAAGTATTTAACGCCTGCTTGGATGAAATAATTTTCAGCAGGACTATATTGGCCACCTAAGCCAACACTCCAATAACCTTCAACTGGACCTAAAGTCGTTACTGGATTACCAGCACCTGAATCCCAGCCAACAGCAGCTGTACCAGACCATTTAGCATTAAACTTATGACCTAAACCTACTGTTGCAGACCATTGATCATCTGAATAATCAACAAGATTCTGCTGTTTTCCAGTTAATGCGCCAGTCAACTGAGATAAATAAGCCGGTTTTACTGCAAACTGATCCCAATGTACCCAACGAATATTCGCAAAGGCCAACGTATTTTTTGCAACGCCTGATTGTAAGTCAATGTTGACTGATTGTGGCGTAGTAATTTCCGCTTTATGATACGTCGGGATAGAACCTGTTAATCCAGGAATATATAATGCGCCATCTGTGCCGAAACGGAAGGTTTCTGTTGTATCTAATTCATGTTTAATTTCAGAGCGATAAGTCACAGCGGCTTTTAAGGCAATTTCAGGGATAGAGTATGCAAAACCAGCCAACCAGCCGTAAGCTTCGCCTTCTTTAATATCAATATCATAACCGCCAAGAACCTGTGGGCCTTTATACGCTGTACCGCGTAGGGACACTTTTGCTTTTACAGTTTGATATACAGGTCCTGCATAAACATTCCAGTTTGCATTTGGCTGATACCCAATCAGTGCCGTAATGCTATTGGTTTTTACTTCAACAGAAGTACCTTCCAATGTACCTTTATTGGTATTTACTGTGGCAAAAGCATTAGATTCAGGCGCGTATTGAGAGTCAGCTCCAAATGGCTGATCATAAAGCAAACCTAAAGAAATTTGATCTGTTGCTTGAATTTTTATAGCAGCAGCAGGAAAGTAGTAGTCTTCGCCCATATCGCTGACTTTATTGCCAGCATTGTCTTTACCTTGAACATCAGGATCTAAAACTGAAAGACCTGCTTCAGCATAGTTTCCCGGTTGTAAAAATGCTGAAATAGACTGTCCTGAACGATCAAGTCCAGCGGCAAATGTTGCTGTCGTTGGAATTAAACTAAGTAAAATTGCTGAATGAATCGCTGTAAGCTTCATGAATTCTTTTCCTTGAGCCGCTTAATCGTTATTTAAAAGTTACGGGAAAATAACATAAATAAAAAAAGAGTAAATGCTCAGCTCTGATTGGGAAATGAACTGTGTAATTCAAAAAATAAACTTGAATAGAGTAAAAGTACTAATAGTGATTTAGTATGTAAATGATTTATAAGTAAAAAAATAGAGTAATCATTTTAAAAAATGAAAGTAATATAAGGGGTTCTTTTTGATTAAATTTGAAACATATAGAAAGCTAAGTTTAAAAAACAATAGGCATAATGTAAAAAGACCATAGCAAACTATGGTCTTTTTTTAAAATTTAATGGCTTAAATTAGAATTTGTAGCCCATTTTCAGGCCGTACGCGATAGCATTATTATCATTGAAAGTACCCGCCGCAGAGTGCGCTCCAGTCTGTGCATCAGCATCGCCTAGCCAGAAATATTTTACGCCACCAGCAATGAAAGTTTGTGGTGTTGGGCTGAACTGAGCACCTAAACCAAGGTTCCAGTAACCTTCAGTTGGACCTAAGGTTGTGACAGGGTTTCCTGCACCAGTATCATAGCCAACAGAGATATTGCCTGCCCATTTGTCGTTAAGTTTTCGGCCAACCCCTGTGGTTACTGACCATTGATCATCTGAGTAATCAACTAGATTAAAGCCATTAGGTTTATTTAATGCAGGAAGCATTTGACCGGCAAGTTTGGATAATGCGCCAAATTGTGTTGGTTGAATTGCAAAATCTTTCCAATTTACCCAGCGGATATTAGCAAACGCAACAGTATTTTCCATGATACCAGTTTGCAAATCTAGATTTACAGATTGTGGTGTTGTAATGGTGGTTTTACCATCAGCATTTTTTATTGCATCAATTTGAGCTTGGCTGATGGCGCCAGAGCCAACAAGCAAAGCTCCCATTGAATTAATAAGAGGCATGTTTTCTTTAACATCTACATCATGGTCAATTTCAGAACGATAAGTTAAAGATGCTTTTAATGCAATTTCAGGGATTTGATATGCGATACCTGCTAACCAGCCTGCATCGCCAGTTTCTTTGATGTTTGCATCATATCCATTGTATAGACTATAAGCTGAACCGCGTAAAGAAACATTGCCTTTAATAGTTTGGTAAACAGCTCCGCCATAAAGATTCCAATTTTCAGTTGGCTGGAAACCAAAAATTAAATTTATATTTTGTGTGTCGACTTCTACTGAGGTATTGCCAGAAATTGGAGTACCTAATGCAATAGCTAGAGGAGCTCCAGTAACGGGATGCTTAATTACAGGTGTCCCGTTTGGAAGAGTACCATTTGGAGTGCCAGTCACAACAGGTAAACCGCCTGTTAGTGCTGTTCCAGGTAATACACCATCAGAATTGCTGGCAACAAAGTTATTTTTACCAGTGTACTCAGCATCTGCGCCAAATGGTTGATCGTACAGTAGGCCAAATGAAAACTTATCATTCAATTGCAATTTTAGCGAGGCATGAGGAAAGTAATAATCTCCAGCCATATCGCCTGTGGCGTTACCGGAAGTATCTTTGCCAGCTACATCAGGGTCGAGTACAGAAATGCCTGCTTCAAAATAGTTGCCTGGTTGTAAGAATGCTGCAATAGATTGGCCTGAACGGTCCAAAGCAGCAGCGAATGCACCTGTCATTGGCACTGTTGCAAGAAGAATCGCGGTACTAAGAGTTTTTAATTTCATTCTGTGTCTTTCCTTGAGGTACAAATTTATATCTAGCGTTGTTGTTTGCACTTATTTAATTTTTTGGAGACTTCGGTTACTCAACCGCAATCATTTGTTACTCCATGTGTCAAAAATACCACAATTAAAATAAGAGTAAATGCTCTAGAAAAAACTATTTAGTTTAAAAAAGCATCAGAATAGAGTTTTTGCACCAAAATTCTTAAGGGTTTAGGATTAAGTTATTGATAAACAAAACAATAAAATAATGAAGATAAAATGATTTTTTGTATAAAAAATATTCTAAAAAAAGGAAATTTAAACTTTATATGTTGTGATATAGGTCATATTTTAATAGGTGGTGCGCTCTGCGGGACTCGAACCCACGCCGGTCACTTAGGAGGCAACTGCTCTATCCAGTTAAGCTAAGAGCGCTAGACGGTGGCTAATTTACTCCAATTTGAGTTAAAAAAAAAGTTATTGCCGAAACAATAACTTTTTAAATTGATTAGTCTTTTTTCTCTTCTTCGATTTTGATGTCACTCAAATCTTTAGGATTAAGATAGTTGAACATCAGCAACATGATTGTAATCCATACTGGAATCATCAAAACGGATTCCATAAAACCTTGGGTCCACATGATGAAGAGTACCAAAGCAATGAAAATTAAAACAATATAGTTACTTACTGGCGACCAAAGTGCTTCATACGATGTCTTGAAGTTTAGAATGCGTTTAGCGCGTCTAAATTGAAGGTGAGTCATAGTAATCATAGCCCAGTTCAAGACTAAAGCTCCAACTACCACATACATTAAATGACCAAGTGCATCTTCTGGAACAAAGTAGTTTAATAGTACACAACCAAAAATTAATACCGCTGAAAGTAAAACAGCTGGAATTGGTACGCCTTGTTTATTGGTTTTAGCAAAAACTTTAGGTGCATTTCCTTGTTTCGCCAAGCTGTAAAGCATACGGCTGTTTGCATACATACCACTGTTATATACAGATAATGCAGCAGTTAAGATAATAAAGTTAAGTAAGTGTGCCGCCCAATCAATACCCAATTGACTGAAGATCATCACGAAAGGACTTTTATCTAGACCACCAAGGTCAAGTTGGTTCCAAGGTACTAGAGATAAAAGAATCGTTAATGAGCCCACATAGAAAATGAGGATACGGAAAACGACTTGGTTAATGGCTTTTGGAATAGTTTCTTTTGGATTTTCTGCTTCTGCTGCAGCCATACCAATCAGTTCGATACCACCAAAGGCAAACATTAGGAAGGCAAGCATGAAGAATAAACCTTCAAAGCCATTTGGGAAGAAACCACCTTGATTCCAAAGGTTGCTAAATGATGCAGTAGAGTTTGAGTCTGCTGTTAATAGTAAATACAAACCGAACACAATCATTGAAATAACCGCAGTTACTTTAATGATAGAGAGCCAGAACTCTGATTCACCATAAAATTTCACATTGCCTAAGTTAACAGCTGTAATGATCACAAAGAAAAACAGTACAGATGCCCAAGCAGGAATATGAGGCCACCAGTAGTTAATGTATTTTGCGACAGCGGTCAGCTCTGTCATTGCAACTAGAATATAGAGGATCCAATAGTTCCAACCGGTCAGGAAGCCGGGAAATTTACCCCAGTATTTATACGCGAAATGGCTGAATGAACCTGCTACAGGCTCATGCACAATCATTTCACCGAGTTGACGCATAATTAAGAATGCGATCAAACCACCAATGGCATAACCCAAAATAATGGAAGGACCTGCTGATTGAATCACATGAGCGGAGCCCAAGAATAAGCCTGTACCAATTGCACCACCCATGGCAATCAATTGAATATGACGATTCTTTAAGCCACGCTTGAGTTCGGAGGAATTGGTAGTCAAGTTACTCATCCCGAGAATGGTTTAATTTTGTTAATTGTAATAGATCAAGATTGAATAGCCTAGTAGCTCAAAATATATGAAAAATATTTATGAATAATATAATTAATAATTAAGTTGCATTGTTAGATTAAAATTATATCAATCAATAGATTAATTTTATTTTAAATGAATTGGTAGATGTCTCATTTATATAAAAAAGGTATTGAGTGTTGTTTTTTTATACTTAAGTCATGTGATTGTTAAAACTTCAGTTAAACATTGTATGATGCCAATACGCAGAAAAGAATGGTCTGCTAGAACACAATGATAAATATCCAAGGATTCAATAAAAATGAGTTTTGCACCCCAAATTAAAATTGCAGCAACCTATATGCGTGGTGGCACAAGTAAAGGTGTATTTTTTAAGCTTGAAGATTTACCTGTCGCGGCACAGCAAGCGGGCAAAGTGCGTGACCAAATTTTACTGCGAGTCATTGGTAGTCCAGACCCTTATGGTAAACAAATTGATGGTATGGGCGGCGCAAGCTCAAGTACCAGTAAAACTGTAATTTTAGCGAAAAGTTCAGAACCGGATCACGATGTCGATTATTTGTTTGGGCAGGTAGCGATTGATAAAGCCTTTGTTGATTGGAGTGGGAACTGCGGCAACTTGACTGCGGCTGTTGGGGCTTTTGCAATATCGAATGGCTTAGTGGATGCTGCACGTATACCAGAAAATGGTCTATGCATCGTTCGTATTTGGCAAGCCAATATTCATAAAACCATTATTGCACATGTACCAATGGCCAATGGAGAAGTGCAAGAAACTGGTGATTTTGAATTAGATGGTGTGACATTTCCTGCAGCTGAAGTGCAAATTGAGTTTTTAGATCCTGCTGATGACGGTGAAGATGGCGGTGCAATGTTTCCTACAGGCAACTTAGTGGACACACTAACGGTTCCTGATGAAGGAAGTTTTGCTGCAACTTTCATTAATGCAGGTATTCCAACGATTTTCTTAAATGCCGAAGAGATTGGTTATACAGGCACTGAATTACAGGATGCCATTAATAGTGATGCAAAAGCTTTAGCACGTTTTGAAAAAATTCGTGCGTATGGCGCAGTACAAATGGGATTGATTGCAGATATTTCAGAAGCTGAAAAACGCCAGCACACGCCAAAAATTGCATTTGTATCGAAACCTAAAGCCTATACATCTTCGAGTTCTAAAGAAATTACGGCACTTGATACAGACTTATTAGTTCGCGCACTTTCAATGGGTAAACTGCATCATGCCATGATGGGAACAGCTGCGGTGGCTATTGGTACAGCTGCTGCTATACCAGGTACTTTGGTAAACTTGGCAGCAGGTGGAGGCGAGCGTGAAGCTGTTCGCTTTGGGCATCCATCTGGGACGCTACGTGTAGGTGCTCAAGCGGTGAATGAGAATGGCCAGTGGGTGGTTAAAAAAGCAGTGATGAGTCGCAGTGCTCGTGTTTTGATGGAAGGTTGGGTGCGTATACCAGCGGATACACTCGATTAATTTACATAAAAATTTTAATAAGCCTCTGCTCAGCAGGGGCTTTTTTTTGCCTTTATTCTTTTAATGAATATATAAAGCATTATTTAGTATATATTTAAATATAATATGTACTGCATTTAATATTAGAAGAATAGAGTGATATTTGTCACATTTCATTTGATAGCATTCCGCATAGCTATACCCTGAAAAAACTGGCTCGAACATGCTTAAAAATGACTTAATAAAACAGGAACTTTCAGTAGAACATTTAGCAGTCCTTGATGCACTGCCAATGCCTGCTGCGCTTTTTTCCGCAACTGCTGACTTATTGTGTGCGAATCAACTTTTTCAACGTAGTTTTCGAACAGACTTAAGTCAACTCATCTCCAATAAACTCGAAATAATGTTGAGTGTACAGCCGAATCAATCTGAATTTAGTTTGCGTTGCTTAGAGATGGAGCATATTGAACCGTTTATTTATTCGGAAAGTGAAAGGCACTATTGGCTGACTTTAAAACCGCATTATTTGCATGATGGTCAGTTAAAGCATGTCATGCTGTGTTGTGCAGATATCACTAATTTAAAACAATCTGAACAGAAATTAATGCAACACAATCAATTGTTGAAGCAGCAAGTCTATATCGATCATTTGACACAAGTGCTGAATCGTCGTGGTTTTGATTTGCAGATAGAAGAATGGCAACTCAAACTTGCACGCCAAGACTTATTTGAAATGAGTTTGATTATGTGTGATTTAGATAACTTTAAGCAGATTAATGATATTTATGGACATGATTTTGGCGATGAAATTTTAGTGAAATCTGCTCAAATTTTAATGCGTGTGATTGAAAGCATGGAGGATGCTTACGTATTTCGAATTGGTGGTGAAGAATTTGTAATTGCGTTGCCAGATATGCAATTAAAAGATGCATGTCATATAGCACAGCAATGTTGTCATCAAGTCTCAGCTATGTCTGCAAACTATGCTGATAAGGTTCTGAAACTTTCGATTTCATGCGGCGTTGCACATCAATATCAAGATGGTGTCTTAGCTGAGACTTTGGCCAAAGCAGATCAAGCTTTATATCAAGCAAAATATAGCTCTAAAAATTGTACTTGTTATAGCGACGGTGACGGTATTAATTTATTCGAATGTTAATGGTGCTTTTTAAAAATTATCGAATGTGAAGAGATAAATAGACCAGTGAATGATTAATAAGCAGATTTGACAATGAGCATAGAGAATACGTACAGAAAGAAGTATCATGCAACAAGTCAAAATGACCATAGGTTTAGCAACGGGTTTGCTAAACATACTAGATTTTAGTCGATTTAAATATTCGAGGTGAATGTGTCCTCATTAACAGATGTTTCTACTTATGCCCTGACTGAAGCGCAAGAGCGTATTCAACAGGACTTACTAACAGCACTGGATGCTTTTGCTATTCCAGAACCGTTAAAAGGTGCGGTGTATCATGCTGTGATGTTGGGTGGAAAACGTGTTCGTCCGGCACTTTGCTATGCAACAGCTGCATTAAATCCGAATCAAAATGCTGCGGCAGTTCGCCGAGCAGCGGTGGCAATTGAGTTTATTCATTGTTATTCATTGGCACATGATGATTTGCCATGCATGGACAATGATTTATTACGTCGTGGTCAACCGACATGTCATGTGGCATTCGGTGAAGACACCGCGTTATTGGCAGGTGATATTTTACAATCGATGGCATTTGAAGTTTTGGGTAGTCGTTTATTTGATCAGGGTGCTGCTGTAGACGCTCCAATTGTATTAAAGCAAATGCAGATTTTAGCGACTGCGACTTCTAAAATGGTCAATGGACAAGTGCTGGATTTACAAGCCGAAGGTAAGCACGTAAATCAAGAACAACTGGAAAATATTCATCGTAATAAAACTGGCGCACTTATTTCTGCTGCAATTATGATGGCAGCGGTGACGATTTTTAATGGAACAGATCAAGCCATTCCAAAACTACGTGAGTTTGGACTTGCTATTGGTTTAGCGTTCCAAGTTCAAGATGACATTTTAGATATTATTGCAGATACAGAAGTACTTGGAAAAACAGCAGGTAAAGACCAACAAGTTGATAAATCGACTTATCCTGCATTGTTGGGTTTAGAACAAGCAAAAGAATACGCTGATTCATTACATAATCAAGCTGTTAATGCCTTAGCATACTTTGGTGATGATGCTACAGAATTGCTGAAGATTACGCAGTTTTTACTAAATCGAAAAAGCTAAATTAAGCACGATGAACTGCCCATAACATTGCATGATGTTATGGGCTTTTTTTCAGCAAAATAAAAAATTCTGATTAAAAAAAGGACGCTGAGCGTCCTTTTTGATCGATATAAAACCGATTAAATGCTTTCTTTATAGATGCGGTCTGCTTCTTCGAATTTATCTGTAATTTCGTTAGAAGGTGCTTTACCCATTAAGCTGACAACGACAATTGCAATGAGTGAGCAGATGAAGCCAGGAATAATTTCATAAACGCCTGTATCGCCCCAAACATTTTTCCATAAAATCACCATCACAGCACCGACAACCATGCCTGCTAAAGCACCATTCAACGTCATACGTTTCCAAAACAATGACAAAATAATGAGTGGACCAAATGCGGCACCAAATCCTGCCCATGCATAAGCAACAAGACCTAAAACTTTTGAATCAGGATTACCAGCCATGTAGATGGCAAGAATTGAAATCAATAGCACCATAATACGGCCAACCCAAACCAACTCTGTTTGCGATGCTGATTTACGAAGGAACGATTTATAGAAGTCTTCAGTGAGCGTACTTGAACAGACGAGCAACTGGCAGCTCAGTGTACTCATAATGGCAGCTAAGATTGCTGCAAGTACAATACCTGCAACCCAAGGGTTAAATAGAATTTTAGTTAATTCCATAAACACCGTTTCAGGGTTGGCATTTACCACACCCGCAAGTTCTGGATGTTGTTGGAAGTAAGCAATACCAAAGAAACCAGCAGCTACAGCACCACCTAAGCACAGTGTCATCCAAGTCATACCAATGCGGCGCGCATTTGGAATAGACTTCACTGAATCGGCTGCCATGAAGCGTACCAGAATATGTGGTTGACCAAAGTAGCCCAAACCCCATGCTAAAAGTGACATGATCGCGACAAAGCTCAGATCACCAATAACATCCATGGCTTGAGGGCGTGCCGCTTCAAGTGCCATGGTGAATTGTGTTAAGTCTGAGAACGATAACATCACCACAATAGGGGTGAGTAATAAGGCGAAAATCATAAAGCCCGCTTGAATGGTGTCGGTCCAGCTTACAGCAAGGAAACCACCAATAAAGACATAACTTACAGTAGCAATTGCGCTGATCCATAGGGCAGTGCTATACGACATGCCGAACATACTTTCGAATAAGCGTGCACCTGCAACCATGCCTGAAGCACAATAAATGGCAAAGAAAATCAAAATGATCACGGCAGAAACAATACGCAGAATTTTTTTCTGATCATTAAAACGATTAGAAAAATAGTCGGGGAGTGTTAACGCATTATTTTGTACTTCAGTATGTACGCGAAGACGGCCTGCAACCAGTAACCAGTTGAGCCAAGCACCAATGATTAAGCCAATGGCAATCCACATTTCAGAAAGTCCTGAAAGGTAGATTGCTCCGGGTAGACCCATAAGTAGCCAGCCACTCATATCGGATGCACCGGCAGATAGCGCTGTAACAAAGCTACCTAAGCGTCTGCCACCCAAAATGTAGTCAGAAAAGTTACTCGTTGCACGATATGCGAGTAAACCAATCACGACCATGGCGACAATATAAAAGAGGAAAGTAATTAGGGTGGGATTTAGGGAGCTCATACGATATCCGTTTTGGCGTTGGACAAGTGCTTTTAAAACGGAGGATTTAAGCGGAATTTACTTGATTATGTTGGTAAATAGAGGCTTAAGATCCTGATACGTCAAAAAATAACGGGAAATTTAAACATAAATTTACTGTTTTTGCTTCAATTTTCGCAGTGACCACAAAAAATGGGCAGTCTCTAGCTGCCCATTTGAAGCTTGTGAAATCAAAAAATTATTGGTTACGGCCCATCACACCACGAATGGTATTAAGAATATCGGCTGGTAGAACCACAGTTTTCGCATTATTGGATTTCGCCATATCCTGCATGGCTTTGACATATTGCTCACCCAACAGGTATGCCACAGGAATTTCTTGATCACCGACGGCTGAGCTCACCATTTCAATCGCGCGTTGTGAAGATTCAGCTAAAACCACTTGTGCTTCAGCATCACGACGAGACGCTTCTAAACGACCATCAGCTTCTAAAATAGCCGCTTGTTTTTCACCATCAGCTTTAGTCACTGTTGCACGGCGTTGACGCTCAGCTGCAGCTTGCTCTTCCATGGCTGCTTGCATGGTGTGAGATGGCTTAATATCTTGAATTTCGACAGTTTTAAGGGTAATACCCCAATCCGAAATATCATCTGAAATTGCAGCTTTGAGTTTGGCTTTAATATGATCACGTGATGACAGCGCATCATCTAAGTCCATTTCACCTACGATTGAACGTAGAGAGGTTTGTACTAAGTTTTGAATGGCCCACGTATAGTTTTCAATACCATACACCGCTTTTTCAGGCGTAGTGAGATTGATATACGCTACTGCATTCATTAATAGTACGGCATTGTCACGTGAAATCACTTCCTGAGATGGAATATCTAACACGATATCTTTGGTGGTCACTTTATAAGCCACTTCATCAATATAAGGAATGACAAAGTTTAGGCCTGGGTTGAGGGTAGTATGGTATTTACCTAAGCGCTGCACAATCCATTTAAAACCCTGAGGCACAATCCGAACACCTTTAAAGATGGTGACAGCCACAAAAACAAGGAAGGCTAAAAAAACAATTGAAACACCTGACATTTGATTTCTCTCTTATTTATAGATTGTCATTTTGGCTACTGCTATGGCGCTGAACCACTAAATCGTTGCCTAAGATGTCGATGACTCGAACGCGATCGCCCACTTCGAGCTGATCTTGAGTTCGACAGTGCCATTCATCAGAGCCAAGTACAGGCATAGGAAAACGAACTTTAACTGAACCATGATTTAGCTGGGTTTGGATGACCATGCCGACTTGTCCAATAGTGGCTTCACGAGAAAGTCCAGCTTTGGTTTTATCGGTAGATAAGGGCTTAATAAATTTAAACCACGAAAAAGTGCATAGGATGGAAAGTACGATCCAAATAATGATTTGGACATTAAAGTCCATTGAAGGAAAAATCCAATATAAAATGCCGACCAAAATGGCCGATACACCAAACCAGAGTGCGGCAAAAGAAGGCAAAATCAATTCGAACAGGATTAATGCAACACCCAGAACGAACCAGTGCCAAGGTTCTATAATAAATTCCATACATCTACTCTTATATTGGGTAATTGATATAGATGAACCAGCATCTATATCAATGTAGCAGATGTATAAGCTAATGAATATTAAAAAAATCGCTGAATTAAATTTTGGCTCTTGGCGCCGGTTTAAATGCAGCAGGCGATTGTTTAAAGTTGCTGATAGCTTTTTCAATGCTGACAATTTTTAGTTGTGCAGCTTTTTCACCTTCTAAAATGGTGGCATTGCTGGATTTCAAATCGAGTGTACCAATATGACCGACTTTAGGCTGTATCACGATATTGGCATTTTTCAATTCTTCATTAATACTTTGCTGCCCCATAATATTGATGGTTTGGTCAAGTAGACCGAACATACTGACAGCTTTTGTCCCATCAGGTCGGGCTGAGATATCAACGGCAATCACAATATCTGCACCCATATCACGCGCAGTTTTTACAGGAATTGGACTCACTAAACCACCATCAACATATTTGACACCTGCAATGGTGGCTGGAACAAATACGTTAGGAATACTGCACGAGGCACGTACAGCCTGTCCTGCATTCCCTCGAATGAATTCGGTTTTCTTACCGTTGTCTAAACGTGTCGCGACAGCCGCAAAACGACGCGGGAATTGTTCAATTGGTTTATTGCCAATATTTCTATTCACAAAGTCTTGTAATTTTTGCCCCTGTATAATGCCTTGGCTATTTAAAGTTAGATCACGAATATCAGATTCTTTAAAGTTCAGTGCGATTTGTTGCATTTGGTAAGGGGTTTTACCACTTGCATAGAGGCTGCCGACAAAACTTCCTGCGCTCGTACCGGTCACGATTTTTGGCTTAATGCCATGTGATTCAAGGACTTTTAAAACGCCAATATGCGCAAAGCCTTTTGCACCACCACCGCCAAGTGCAATCGCAATAACTGGTTCACGAGCTTTTACTGGGGTTGGAGTTGGAGTAGCTGGTTTTTTAGTTGCTGAATCACAACCGACAAGACCAAGTACCAACAGGCCTGGAAGAAAATAATGTGCGAGTTTCATTTTGGAAATCTGATTGTTAATTAAACAAAGTGCTCATCTCATCAAAAAATGAAGGTTTTGACTAGGGCTTTTTCCAGTGCTTTTGTAACGGTAGCGCCAACCACTCTGGATTGCGAGGAGAAAACTGTCCTTGATATAAGTTGAGTATGTCATTCAGATCGGTATCAAAATTACCAGTGGTATGAAATACGCCTAAGCAACGGATGGTCTTCTGTGCGTAATCAAAAGAAAATATCACAATTGGAATGTGAGATGCATGGGCAATGTAATAAAAGCCACTGCGAATTTTATCGGCTTTTTTCCGTGTGCCTTCGGGTGCCATACCAATCCAAATTTGTTTGTTTGCTTGAATAATGTTAGCAATTTCATTAGTTAGACCTTTAGGGTTTTCACGATTGACAGGAATAACTCCCACCCAATTAAGTAAATGTTTGAGTGGGGTATCAAACAAGCTATTTTTGCCAAAGATGGTGATTTTCAAACCAATGCCAAGTAAAGCGAGAAAGCCGTGCCAAGCATCAATATTAGAGGTATGTGGTGAGATGATCGCTACGGCTTTAGGTAAATTAGGAAATTCACCAACAAAGCGCCAACCTTGTGCTAAAAATAGACGCTTAAAAATGGCACGACTATAAATAGATCCACGCGATGGAACGAGAGGTGGTAGTTCAGGAAAATTAGTATGTGTTTTATTATTCATTTTATATTCTGTAAAAGTTTTAGAGCGATACCTTAAATTGACAATTTTTTTAAAAATGATTGGTTAATAAAAAAATTTAGATCAATGCTGAATCATTAACTGAGATAAGGTTATTCATATCATATGTTGTCGTGAATTGGAGTTCATTGGCATAATCGCTGTAGATTTAGCTGCTTACTGCATATTTTTGCTTATTTGATACAGGGACGTTTATGGTTTCAAACCGCCAACTCTATGTTCTATTATTTTCCCTGTATTGGGCACAAGGTTTGCCAGTTGGGTTTATGACACATGCCTTGCCTGTCATATTAAGAGCTCAGGGGGTATCACTGGCACATATAGGTGGTTTTGGCTTATTGATGCTGCCTTGGTCAATCAAAATACTTTGGGCACCATTGGTAGACCGACAAGGTTCAAAGCGCTATGGGCATTATCGCAGTTGGATTATTCCGACCCAATTTTTAAGTGTCATCATCCTGATTATTTTATCTTTTTTACCGATCGCCAGTTTAGATGAGCCTGTATATCTGTTGATGTTTTTTGTGGTACTGCTCAGCCTGAATTTGGTGGGTGCCACGCAAGATATCGCAACTGACGGCTTGGCAGTGAATATTTTAAAATCTGATCAGCAGCATTGGGGCAATACATTTCAAGTTGTTGGATCGCGTCTCGGTTTTATTGTCGGTGGTGGCGCGGTACTTTGGGCACTGGATTGGTTGCATTGGCAAACAACTTTTTTATGCTTAGCAGGTATCGTATTTTTAAATACTTTAGCCATTCTGTTTTACCAAGAGCCTAAAAAAGAGCAGATCGTCTCTCAGCATTCACATGTAAACAAACAAACGTTATGGCAAGTTGTAAAACAGTATCTGATTTATTTTACCCAAACCAAAACACTTCGTATGTGGCTGCTGGTGCTGCTGACTTTTAAAATTGCAGATGGTTTTGCTGGGCCGCTGCTCAAACCGTTAATGGTGGATTTAGGTTTGAGTTTTAGTCAAATTGGAATCTATGTGACGATGTTGGGTGCTATTGCTGCACTCGTTGGGGCAGGTTTAGCCGGTTATAGTTTGAAGTATCTCTCGCGTGTACATGCCTTGATTGGTTTTTCGATATTAAAAATCATCAGCCTAATGGCTTATGCATGGTTAGGTTTGCAATACGAATTAAAGCGACTTGTAGATGCTTGGATAATTTATTTCATTAATGCTTTTGAAGATATGGTTTCAGCCATGCTCTTGGTCGTGATGCTGACCTTAGTCATGCAATATAGTCGTAAAGCAGTTGCAGGCACAGATTTTACTTTTCAAGTTGCGTTGATGGCGACGGTGAGTGGTGGATTGTATAGTGTGAGTGGCGTATTTGCAGATGTGCTGGGATATAGCACGTATTTATATTTGATCACAGCTTTGGCAGCGTGCAGCCTAGTACCGATATTGATGTGGGGAAAAGTCATAAAACATGAGCAAAATGATCTTTAAATAGTGATTTATTCTAAGTTTGTATTTATCAACTAAAACAGTAAAAAACAGCATGGCAAATATTGACGATACTCAAGGCGAGTGAGTCAGTAAAAAATACAATCTTCCATCTACAAAGCAAAGCATGCAGCGAAAAGAACAAGATCGTCAAAATACTAGGTCATTTAGTCTGCTATGACGATGGAGTTCAACAGTTATGGTTGGCATCAGCTTGTTTTAAGTCATTTTTAAGTTTCAATTTTTACATTAAGCCATCAAAGAACAATATTGATGCCAATATGCCTAATGTCATAAAGCGATTCCAGCAAAAACTTCCGAGTATCAGCCTAAGCCAGTTCAATTTCATCCTTGCCATATGGTTAGGTGTGGTGTTGAACATTGGCTTTTATCAACAAATGCAAACTCTGACCCCATATACAGGGCTAAAGGCCAGCCTTTTTATTGCGGCAACCGTGGTGGTGGTTGTGGCGCTTTACAATGTGTTGATGCAATTATTGCAATGGCGTTGGAATGTAAAATTATTGGCCAGTATATTTGTCTTGGTGGGTGGTTTTAGTGCCTATTTTGTCAATAGTTTGGGAGTAACCATCACTTCTGATCAAGTACAAAATATGATGCAAACGGATATTAAAGAAGTCAACGATCTCATCTCTCCTAACTTCTTTATTTGGTTAACAGGACTGGTCTTGTTACCGATCTTGGCGATTGTGTTGATTCCAATTCGACAAGAAACTGTTAAGCGTGAAGTTTTAAAAAAACTTGTGAATATCGTGCTGTCATTTACAGTGATGGGCGCTTTGCTCTTTATCTATTTTGTAGATTATGCAGCGATCTTTCGTGAGCATCGGGATTTGAAAGGCATGTTGTCACCGCAAAATACCATTGCATCGACATTTTCGTACTACCATAAAAAAGCGCCTAAGAAAAATTTACCTTTGGTGTTGTATGGGGAAGATGCACATCTGATTGAACGAACCAGTACTGGGAAACTACCTAAATTAATGGTGCTGGTTGTGGGTGAAACAGCACGTGCGGAAAGCTTTTCTTTAAATGGCTACAGCAAAAATACCAACCCTGAATTGAGCCAACAAAAAATTATTAACTTTAATCAAGTGAGCTCATGTGGTACTGCGACTGCTATATCGGTTCCATGTATGTTTTCTGGTATGCCACGTACAGATTATGATGAACAATTGGCTGATCACCGTGAAGGATTGTTGGATATTGCACAACGTGCGGGTTATAAAGTGACGTGGATGGATAATAATTCAGGTTGTAAAGGGACGTGTACCCGTGTGGAAAAATATGAATTTCCAGAGGCATTGAAGCAAAAATGGTGTGATGCAGATGGTGAGTGTTTTGATGAAATTCTGGTTGATGGTTTAAAAGATTATATTGCCCGCATTCCAAAGGATGATGTGTCGCCACGGTTAATTGTTCTACACCAAATGGGCAGTCATGGACCTGCATATTTCAAACGTAGCCCAAAAGCATTCCAAAAATTTAAGCCGACCTGTGACAGCAATGCAATTCAAGGCTGTAGTTCAACCGAACTCGTGAATAGTTATGACAATAGCATTGTTTATACAGATCATGTATTAAGTGAACTGATGAATACTTTGAAAGGGACAGCCAACTACCAAACTGGTTTGTGGTACTTGTCTGATCATGGCGAATCAACAGGTGAACATGGTTTATATTTACATGGTTCACCGTATTCGATTGCACCTTCGCAACAAACGCATGTACCGATGTTGATGTGGTTTTCGCCCGAATGGCAGAAAAATAATTCTGCTCAATATGCTTGTTTAATAGGACAAAAAAGCCAAAAATTGAGTCAGGATAATTTATTCCCCTCACTTTTGAGTTTGCTTGGTGTACAAACCCAAGTGAAAAATGAAAAGAACGATATGTTGCAACAATGTGCGCAAAGTGCACAGAGCAGGATCTAAGCCATGCATAAAATATTAATCATTGAAGATGATTTCATGATTGCCGAATCGACCAAAACATTATTGGCATATCAACAATTTGATGTGGAATGGGTGAATAATGGAATTGATGGCTTAAAGCGCATCCAACAAGGTGGTATCGATCTGGTTTTACTGGATTTAGGTTTACCAATGATGGATGGCATGCAAGTGTTAAAACAGATTTGTCAAATGTTGCCAAATTTGCCAGTACTGATTATTTCTGCACGTGATCAATTACAAAACCGTGTCGATGGTTTAAATCAAGGTGCAGATGACTATTTGATTAAGCCTTATGAGTTTGATGAGCTGTTGGCACGAATTTTTGCTTTATTAAGACGCGCGGGTGGCAATGCACCTGAAGCGACTCAAAAGATTTTAAAGCATGGTGAGTTAGTGTTAGATGTAGAGCAGCATTTGGCACGTTATAAAGGTGAATATGTCGATTTGTCTAACCGTGAATGGGCAATTTTAATTCCATTGGTTACGCATCCGAATAAAATTTTTTCCAAAGCAAATTTGGAAGATAAACTTTATGATTTTGACAGTGATATCAGTAGTAATACCATTGAAGTTTATGTACATCACCTTCGTTCAAAATTGGATAAAGACTTTATTCGTACCATTCGTGGACTTGGCTACCGACTCGGTTAAAACAGGATTAATCTTTCATGCAGCAGCACCAATCGTATTCACTGAAAAAGAGGCTGATTGTTTATGTATCTATTTTCAGTCTACTTTTGGGCTGTGTTCTGGTTTTTGCTGCTTATAAAACGGCACTTGAAGAGATTAACGAAATCCTCGATGCGCAAATGCAGAATTTGGCTGAACGCGTCGCTGCACATGATCCGAAGCCAACCAAAAGTCAGTTTGATCAACATAAGCGCTATCATGAGGAAGATTTATTCGTTGATGTATGGACTTATGAGTCGAAAGCACATCAAACGCATCATTTAAAACTGTTGGTACCGCCTGTAGAAGAAGCGGGCTTTTATACCCATAACACCCCACAGGACGAATGGCATACTTATATTTTACCCTTAGGTGATATGCAGATTCAGGTGAGTCAACAGGAATCTGTTCGTCAACATTTGGCAGTGGAATTAGCAGGGAATATGTTCATTCCATATTTGGTGTTTATTCCGTTTGCTTTGTTGGCATTGGGATGGTTAATCCAGCGCAGTTTAAAACCTTTAGAAGACTTTAAACAAGAGTTGGCAAAGCGTGATGCATTTGAACTCTCTGCCATCTCACATGAGCAGTATCCTGAAGAAATTGCACCAACTATTCACGAGATGAATCATTTATTTGAACGTATTTTGTTGTCGCAACAGGAACAGCGTCAATTTATTGCCGATGCTGCACATGAACTCCGTACGCCAATTACAGCTTTAAATTTACAAATGCAAATTTTGCTGCAAAAGTTCCCACAAGACGAAGCTTTGCATAATTTAAGTAAAGGATTAATTCGGATTCAGCATTTGGTTAGCCAACTTTTAAGTTTGGCCAAACAAGATGCCTCGGTGTTTGAGTTAGAGCGTAAACAGACATTTGACTTGAAACAAGTTGCGGCCAACTGTGTTGAACAATTGATTCATCTAGCAATGCAAAAAGATATCGATTTGGGCATGGAGCAGCAGCAGAGTATTGCTTTATATAGTCTAGAGCCGACTGTGCATTCGATTATTTTTAATTTGATAGATAATGCGATTAAATACACGCCTGTACAAGGGATAATTAATGTGTCGGTAATGCAACAAGCAGAACTAGCATTAGTCGTGGTTGAAGATAGTGGGCCTGGTATTGACCCTGCTTTATATGAACAAATCCGTAAACGGTTTTATCGTATTTATAATCATGAAGAAGTAGGTAGTGGTTTAGGTTTGGCGATTGTGGATAAGGCCGCTGCGCATATTGGTGCACATTTAGATTTTGCGAAAAGTGAAACGCTAGGTGGCTTGAAAGTAACGATTCAGATTCCGCTAAAACCTTTAAACGCCTAATTTTTTTAATTTACAATTTGTTAATAAAGCCTATATCCATTCAAAGTGTTTATAGGCAGTTTTGATTTTTTCTGTGGGTAGATAACGACAGCCAAATGTATAAATGACTGTGTTAAAGGCCCAAATAAACCATGCTGTCCATAGATTATGACTGAGAAAATGTGCACCACGCATCATCTGAGCCCAACCAAAACAAAAACCTAAAATGATGCCTGTAATTAAAAAGAAGTAAGCTCGTGCAGGTCGCGACAGCCGGTAGACAAAATAACCAGTCATTAAGGCAAAGCCCGTAGCAGCATGGCCTCCTGGAAAACAATGTCCATTGGTTGTATTAAATTTCCAGATAAAACCTTGCGCTGTTGCACTGGTCATATTCCATGGGCAAGCATGTGGTGAATGTGATTTGATTAAACCGATGAGTGCTGTACTAAGTATGGCCACGATAAAAAAATAGCCCAATTCACGATGACGTGCTTTCAAAGCATTATGTTTAAAACTCATCAACCATGCCGCTACGTAAAATACATAGACCGCGATTAGGATCTCTTTCACGTATTTATGATTCAGTACAGCAAGAGACCAATCATTACGGTATGGAAAGCCACCCTGAGCATCCATCCACGGTTGGATTAAGGTTTGGTCGAGTTGCCCTGCGACAGGAAAAAAATAGCTTAAAAACAAAAAGCTGATAATCAAAAAAATAATTTGGTAGAGCAAAAAATGGCGAGATGAGGGCATAGCAATCGCTTTGTTATTGTTACATAAGCGCTATTAGATAAAACTCAGCTTAAATCAGTCTTAATAATGTAATCCTATCTATGAGATATACATATCTCAGATGTTGCATGAGTTGAAAATTGGGCTGTGCTAAAGTTTCGAAAACGTTTAAATGCTGAAAATTATGACTATTCGAGCTGTGCTTTTTGACCTTGATAATACCTTAACGCACCGTGACCAAAGTGTGGCAGCATACGCAGAGCATTTAGCAAGCTATTATCAGCAGCATTTGAATACAGTTGACGTAGCGCATATTAAAAGCATTATTAATCGTATTGATAATGGGGGCTATCCCAAAAAAGAATTACTTACTTACCCAAGTATCGGTGCTTCTGTGGCTGATGCTTTACAGCAGGAATTGGAATGGCAGCAGCCCGTAGATTTTGATGAATTGACACAATTTTGGTTTCAAAAATTTGGGCAGTTTGCTGTCGTGATGAACGGGGCTTTAGAGCTGTTAAAACAGTTGAAGCAACAGCAGTATAAATTAGCAGTGGTATCTAATGGGGGGCATGCAACGCGACTCAATATTTTAAATGGACTGGGCTTTGCGCCATATTTTGATGCTGTGATTAGTTCGGAATTGGTCGGGATCAGTAAACCCAAACCTGAAATTTTTCAACATACTAGCCAGCAACTTAATGTAGATCCTGAGGCATGTTTATTTGTGGGTGATCATCCAGTAAATGATATTTATGGTGCGCAGCAGGCGGGCATGCAGGCTGTCTTATTGGAAGGTTTTCATCCTTTAAATGATCATCAACAGACGAATATTCGGCATAAAATTCAACAGCTCGATCAGCTTTGGCCCTATTTGAAATAAAGGCAGCATAAAAAAAGCGGCATCCAGTGCCGCTGTTTTTAGTCATTTTTAAAACATATTTTCATCCGAGTTGGCTGAAATACGGTGAATACTTAAATCAGCGCCACGGAATTCTTCTTCTTGATCTAGGCGGATACCCATTACAGCTTTTAATGTACCGTAAACGATAAATCCACCAATTAGTGCGATCGCAATGGCTAAGAATGTACCAATGATTTGCGACATCATTGAAATACCACCTAAGCCGCCTAACCATTTTTGCCCAAATAAGCCTACAGCTAGGCCACCAAAAGCTCCACAGACACCATGTAGTGGCCAAACGCCGAGTACATCATCAACTTTGAGTTTGTTATGCGTGTAAGTGAATAATTTTACAAAGATCACTCCAGCAATTGCTCCAATGATTAAGGCACCTACAGGGTGAACCACGTCAGAACCTGCACAAATAGCGACTAAACCTGCTAACGGACCATTGTGTAGGAAACCGGGGTCATTTTTACCCATGAAGTTTGCCGCCAATGTGCCACCGACCATCGCCATGAGAGAGTTAATCGCGACTAATCCTGAAATTGCATCAAGCCGTTGAGCACTCATTACGTTGAAGCCAAACCAACCGACAATGAGAATCCAAGAACCGAGTGCCAAAAAAGGAATACTTGATGGTGGATGCGCACTGATACGGCCATCTTTTTTGTAACGACCATGACGCGCACCGAGTAAAAGTACTGCAGCAAGAGCGATCCAACCGCCCATTGCATGAACCACTACAGAGCCGGCAAAGTCATGGAAAGCTGCACCGAATTGATGTTCTAACCAAGCTTGCAGTCCGAAATTACCATTCCAAGCCATGCCTTCAAAAAATGGGTAAACCAAAGCAACCAACAATAACGTTGCGATTGCTTGAGAACGCATTTTGGCACGTTCTGCAATGCCGCCAGAAATGATGGCAGGAATTGCGGCTGCAAAGGTTAGTAAAAAGAAACAACGCATTAAGTTATAGCCATGATCGGCTGCAAGCGTATCTCCAATATGGAAAAAATGGTGCCCATAAGAGATGTAATAACCCACAAAAAAGTATGCAATTGCGGAAATAGAAAAGTCAGTCAGAATTTTACTGAGCGCATTGACCTGATTTTTATGTCGTACGGTACCTAATTCTAAAAATGCAAAGCCTGCATGCATGGCAAGAACCAAGACTGCACCAAGAAGGAGAAAGAGGAGATCTATATTTTGCATAAGGTGTTCCAGTTTAGTGCGCTAGTTCACGAAAAGAACTTCAGTATATCGAGCGAAAAAAAATGGAAAAGAGATTGGCGCTAGGGAAATTTTGATTAAAAAAACTTAAAAATACATAAGACTCGATATAAAGCAAAGACTTGCATTTAAAGCTTAAAAGTGCACCAAAAAGATGCGCATCAATATTTACAAGAGAAAATTAACTAAATGATTCTTAAATGGAAAAGGCTGAAAAGTGAATATGTTTGAAACTCTTTTTAACTTTATAGCGCCAAAAAGGGATTAATTCAGGGCATCGAATATTTTTGAATTTTCATCGGAATGCGAGAAATGTGGGCATGTATTTGAGTTTACTCGCTGATATTACGGTGAACGGTCAATTTTTTTTGGCACGTTGTTATTGTGCAAATGGGATGAATGTTGAGAAGAACACAGCTTTAAAATTTGCCTATCAATGGGTCATTTTGCTCAAAGTGACGGTTATTCTGTGGTGCAAATACATGACAAATTATTTCGAAGGACTTTATTTAGAGTGCCATAATTGAAATACAGCTCAGATCCATTTTATGTGATCTGATTCATGGAGCGCACGACTGTTTTAAGCGAGTCGTTGAGTATTGATTGCCTCCGCCCAATCACAGCATCCACATCGTGGGCAAACATCTTGTGCGCCATGGATATACATAGTTTTACCGCAATGTGTACAGGCATAGAGATGATGCATTTTTATGTCAGCAACGGCTTTGTAAGGTTTGGGGAAGAGCGGTAGTCCATAGCGTACTTGCTCAGGTGGATAAAATAAGATGCTAAATTTGCCATCACTTTCTAATAGACCGACGCGGACTTGCCCTAAATGTTCAACATTTTGCTGACGCATTTCAGAGAAAAATTCATCATGCGACATTTTTCCTTGTTTGATTTTCTCTAAGACCAATTCACCATCTTCAACAATGTATAAGGCCTTACCCTCAATTAAATCTTCAAAGGGCTGATATTTCATCATGAGCCACGTAATGACACGATATAAGCCTATGACAACGGACATCACGATGAGGGCTTGAAGTATGGGTAAATCTTCTTCAAACATCGGATCGCCAGCAATTGAGCCTAAAGCGAGTAAGATCGCGACCTCAAAAATAGACAACTGACGAACGCCACGTTTCCCTGTAAGGCGTAAAAAAACGATAATTAAAACGAACATAATGATGCTGCGTAAGATAACTTCAGCAGCAAAGCTCCATGTCGTGTCATGGATGAAAATTTGAGTGATATCCATCTCTTATCCCTCTTATTGTTATATAGTTAAATTAGCAAATCCTTCTACTTTGTATCTGCTTAATTGTGTTAAGTTTTTAGATAAAATTGAAAGTAAAAAAGCACCGATAAACGGTGCTTTTTGATTGCATCTTCATCGGATGCAAAATTATTTAATCAAGGTTGCAATCTCGCTAAAGATAACACCCAAACCATGTGCGCCAGCATCAGGGTAACCCAGACTGCGGTCGCCCACAGTTCCTGCACGACCCATACGCGCTACAATCTCTTTGGTATTTTCAGCGCCTTGAACCGCCGCTTTTGCACCAAGTACAAAGTTTTCTTTAAAGGTTTTATCTGTATGGGCAGACCAAGAATCTGCGCATGGCACAAGTGCATCAATCAGGGTTTTATCACCCACCACTGCGCCGCGTCCAAATGAACGCTCACCTGTAGTTTGAATGCCTTTGACCGCTGCTTGCAGCATCTCGGCAAAATCAGCGACAGTTAAAACTGATTTGCCTTGAATTGATTTCGCTGCCGCACGGAATGCTGAACCCCAGATTGGGCCAGACGCGCCACCACAATGTTCCATAATGATCATTGAGCAGTTCAGCATGAATTCATCCATCTGCTGCGCTTGAATCAGACTTTGCCATTCACGTTTTAATTGCTTAAAGCCTTTCGCCACGCTCATACCGAAGTCGCCATCACCTGCATGCGCGTCCAGCTCACAGAATAGCACTTCATTTCTAATGATACAGGCAGACATCACATCCACCACATAACGCATGTTTTCGATGGTGAATTGCTCATTGCTAATCACCGCATGTTCAGGCTGTGTTTCAACTTGGGTGTTTACTACAGCTTCGGCTGAAGAATCTTTGGACACAAAAGTTAAAGGCTGTGCTGCTGAACCATCCATTTTAAATGCAGGGGTGTTGGCTGCTGCATCGAGGTAAGTTTTCAATTCATCATCGACAGCAAGCAAGGACACAGATGCACCATTCATGTCGATACTGGTCATATAGTTGCCGACAAATGTGCGGTAAATTTTGATGCCTTTACGTGCAAGGTGTTCGCATACATCATGGTTAAAGACATACAACTCTTGCAGCGGTGTGCTACCAAAGCCATTGACCAAGACTGCAACTTCTTTCATGTCTGGACGGTCAAGGAACAGGTCATCCACGATGCGCTGTGCCATTTTTTTGGATGGCAAGATTTTTTCACGACGGATGCCGGGTTCACCGTGAATGCCGACGCCATATTCCATTTCGTCATCAGCCAAAGTAAACGTTGGCGTGCCTTTGGCTGGAACAGTACATGAGCTATAAGCAAAACCAAGGCTAATGACGTTGTCCGCAGCTTTTTGAGCAATCGCTTTTACGTCTGCAAGTTCTAAGCCTTTTGATGCTGCTGCGCCTGCAATCTTATGTACAAATACTGTGCCTGCAACACCACGACGACCGACTGTATATAGGCTGTCTTTAACCGCAATGTCATCTGCCACTTTTACATAGTCAACTTTAATGCCGTCTTCAGTCGCAAGGGCTGCGCCATTCTGGAAATTCATCATATCGCCAGAATAGTTTTTGATGATCATTAGCACGCCTTTGTCAGTTGCGACTTGCTGTAAGGCTTTATAAACCTGAATTTGCGACGGAGATGCAAATACGTCGCCGCACACAGCAGCGTCTAACATGCCTGTGCCTACAAAGCCTGCATGGGCAGGTTCGTGACCGCTACCACCACCACTGATGAGAGCAACATTGTTATGTTTTTCTTTTCTTGAAATGATTTTATAGGCTTCATTAAATTGAAGCTCAGGGTGAGCCAGTACAAGTCCTTTGCACATTTCAACAACCAGATTTTCAGGGTTGTTCATGAGTTTTTTCATTGAAACACAAGGATATATTAATTTGGGAGAATATTAATTTCGTATTATAAGATGTAATGGTATTTGAAGTATGCAAATGGAAGATATTTGAACTATAAATTTTTTTTCATTACAGCCTACACTCAAATTTTATAGATACAGATAATGATTTAGAGAAAAAATTATGCATTCTGAGGATCATTTTAGTAAAGAACTATTTGATGTTTTAGCTCAGCAATATATCGATTTGAATTTAACGATTGAGATAGCTCGAAACAAAGAAATTATTATTAGGGAATTTAATGGGAAAAGATTTCATGTTGATTTCAACTTAGTGATCGAAATAGGTCAAAACAATGAGATCATTATTCTGGTATTCAGTGGTGAAAAGTTTCTTTTGAGGGTGAAATATGTTTATGGATCTTTTGATTTTGGTACGGAGGTTCATGAGTATCATCATCATAAACAATATTTAAGACAATGGAGGTATGCCTCAAGCCGAGAAACTATTTATGAGCATCTAGACCGATTTGGAAATTTGGTGGTGTTTCAAAAAGTATGCTGAAAAAAAGCAGGTTGGATTTTGATAAAATAGAGAAATGCGAATAACTCTAGAAATCAAGTGTCCAGCCTGCCTAAGTGACAGTATAAAGAAAAATGGCACAAAAGTAGATGGTAAGCAAAATTACCAATGTAAAATATGCAGACGTCAATTTATTGGTGATCATGCTCTCAGTTATCAAGGCTGTCACTCAGGTATCAAAACCAAAATATTACACCTCATGGTGCGA